>JBBIUW010000173.1:0-6053 GCA_037440045.1 Sphingobacteriaceae bacterium | reverse complement strand
GCTCTTCCGATCTATTTTCATTTTCCAGAATTTCTCTACCCTATCATTGCTCTCTGTATAAATATTATCAATCCCCTCATAAGTACCAGGTGGAGAAATAATAACCTCAGAAGTTACTAAACCTATTTGATCAAAATACTCTTTGTATTTAATAGCAGCTACTTTTGAACTACATGCCAATTGGCCCTTAAATCCAGTACCTCTCCAGTTACGATTATAGTGAATACTTATATCCCATGCACAACGATGAATACGTTGGTCAGCCTCATTTAATGGCTCTGATTTTGCAAATTTCTTTTTTAAATCTGCCTTTTGATACTCTGTTAATGGTTCACTTACCAAGTCAAAAAAAGTATCAATTGGTTTTTGGTTCACATGTTGTACCACCTGTCTTCCTTCATATAATAACGGAACAACTGCGTGATCTTGCACTGCTTGATCAATTGTATATTTATCTATAATGCCTCCAAATTTATCTGCCGTATTTTTTTCTTTCTTCATCAAAGGAGTTCCTGTGAACCCAATATAACATCCCATTTTAATAATGGTACGCATATTTACATTTGCTCTACCATACTGACTTCTGTGACTCTCATCCACCAATATAAAAATATCACGCTGTGGAATACTATCTATACCAGCTTTAACAGCTGCTTCAAATTTATTGATAACCGTTGTAATAATTTGGTCTTTAGTGTCGCTAAGTAATTCTACTAAATGCTTCCCTGTTTTTGCTTGTTTAATTTCTTTTCCGCAATTATGAAATGTTTTATAAATCTGATCATCTAAATCAATCCTATCCGTTACAAGAATAATTTTTGGATTTTGTATACCTGGCTCTAAAGCAAGACATTTACCAAGCATTACCATTGTTAATGATTTACCACTTCCTTGTGTATGCCAAATAACACCACCTTGTCTTTTTCCGTTCTCAATATTTTTTACTCTTTGTAGCGTTTTTTTAACGCCAAAGTATTGTTGATAGCGAGGGAGTTTCTTTACTCCTGCATCGTACACAATAAACTTATAAACCATTTCTATTAATCGTTCAGGATTATAAACACTATAAAGTAGTTGGTCCTGTTCTGTTATTTCAATTGGTTGCTTCTCTAGCTCATCAAAGTGTTTTCGAATGTAATTTTCTTTATCTGAGAAAAGTTTGTTTTTAGACTCTTCACTTAATGGTCTATTTTTACATGAATAAAGATTTCGGGTATATTCTTCTTTCTGTTCTGTATTTGCAAATTGCTCCTTCCATGTAGCCCAAAATTCTGGCCTACTTCCAACTGTTGCATAACGAGCATCATTAGTTGCGCAAGCTACTAAAACCTGACTATAGATAAATAGCTGTGGAATGCCATCTTCAATAAATTGATTTCGCAAATGTTGCGAAATAGCTTGTTCAACCGGTTTTCTTCCATCAGCAGAAACTAAATCAGGGCGTTTACACTCAATGACTCCAAAAGGAATACCATTTACAAATAATACAATGTCCGGACGATAAGTTTCAATTTTCCCAACTCTTTCTACACTCATTTCTTCGGTAACATGAAACACATTATTGCCCCAGTTTTGCCAATCAATATAATGTAACGTAAATGATTTTATATCGCCTTGAATGTTTTCTTCGAAACTTTTACCCAGTGTTAAAGTATCATATACTTTTTCGTTAGTAATTACTAAACCATCTTTTAAACTAAAATCCTTTAATGATTGTATGGCTTTACTAATGTTTGCATTACTAAATTCATAGTTCTGACCTCTAAACTCAATTTTATTTTGTTTACGCAGTTGGGTTTCTAAAATACTTTCAAGTAATACATTACTTGGTTTATTCCCTCTTAGCTCATCAACCTCTTTTGTGGTTAAATAAGTATATCCCATATTTTGCAATAATTGCAAAGCAGGTATTTGTGAACTATGATCTTCTTTAAATGATGGCGTTTTCATTTTTTTTCTATCTGTATTTCAATAAATTAAGCTCAATAAACTGTTAAAAAGTGTTGAATTTTGTTGATATATAATTTTATGTCATATATTTGTATTGCATTACCCAAAGGGTGATTGCTCTGGCCACGCAAGCCGTACATGCGCTCCACACTGACAGGGTGTGGTTTTTTATTTACACTCACTTTTACCTTCATTATACAACGTGTACCATTCATGGAACTTTGTTTTTTCATCACTATCAACGCAAAACGCTGTGACAATTTGCACATCTGTCGAAACATTCTTTAGTATAACCATATAATCTTTTGCAAAATACCAGAAATACTCTTTGCAGACTTCTTTCTCATCTTTCCATTTAAAATACTTTATTTCATTGCATGGATGCGCTAATAAAATTGGTTTTACCCAATGTACTCGGATTGCTCTATCTTGTATAAAGAATCTTTCTTTTTGACTTTTATATTCTCGCGTTACTATATGTGCAAAAGTTTCAGGATATTCTGTTAATCCTGGAATAGTTGATTTTTTAGAAATAATTTTAATTTTCTTTTCACCAAGTTGAAATGGATTTGTAACAAAATCTTCGACATAATAAGGATAACATTTCTTTATTAGCTCATCATCATCTTGAATTTTAGATAACGTATCATCATCGAACAAGGGCTTTAAATCTTTTAAACTCATAATTACCTTGATTGATGATCAAATACATTAAACTTACTTTTTTCAAGAGGTATATTAGTGTCTATTTGATAACCAACTTTGCTTTCCAAATATTTAATAAATTCCATTCTTGATTCGTTATGTTGAATTTCTCCTAAAACGCATCTAGCTTTATATCCAATAGCACCAATGAATAAATCAGTGATCTCAAAAAATAGATTATCATGAGATCGAATATGTTGAAAATGCACAAAGGGTGATTCCCCTTTGTGATGATTATCAAACACTTCTTCTAGTTTATTTAATTTTTTTCTACCATGATGATCTTTTATGTCTAAAAAAACATGATATTCTAAACCTACAGGATTTGGCTTAAGTAGTTGATAGGCCATCTTGTAATAAAAGTTATCATGTGAGCCTTGATTGAAATCGTCATGTTTTAAATTGGCTTTATATTTTACCAATACAGCCCTAAATTCCATTGGATTATCAAAAAAGAAATCTACAACGGCTTTATAAAGCGACATACGACTTTTGGAAAATTTATTCCATTTTATTTCTTCGGGAGCTTTATGTGCTAACTTAAGCGCACGTAATTTCTCATATAATTCCTCATAAGCGATTTTTGGAATTTTAGTATAACCGATACACATTACTGGTATTTTATCGTGCTGTATATGGCAGCTTTCATCTAAAAATAAATTATATTTCATCTTAAACTTTTACTCTTATTTTACCGGTTAATAATTGTTGCATTAAGCCTTGTTTTTGATTTTTGTAATGAAGTAGTTGTCCACTTAGTAGCTTTATTTCTTTGTCACATGAAGTAAGTAGAGATGCAATTTGCTTTTGTTCGAGAATTTCCGGTAAAGGAAAAAATATTTTGTCAAAATCTGCTATGCCAATATTTGGCTGAGCGCCTGTATTCATTAAAGCTAATACCCTTAATTGTACATAGTTCGATTGTAAAATATAATACAAATACATTCTATCAATTTTATCATGCAATGGCTTAAAACTGCCAACACGGTAATTTTGTAGCATAGTATCTATAGGAAAATCTACATACGAAACCTTACCTATAGTTGCACCGCTTAAAGCCATCAAAATATCACCCTTTTCAATTAGAAACTGTTTGAATGAATCCAATTTGCTATCTGAAATATAGCTTAGGTTATCTAGCTTTAAATCACCACCACTAGTTAAATTTCCAATCTTGATAACTGGAATGCCACTTTCTGTGAAATCATAATCACGGAATTGATAGCCATGCTTTAGTTCAGCTACATCCGTGAAACAAACTTTTCTATATTTTTTGAACCCTTTTTTACCAGTTAGCAATTGCTGCATCAAAGCTTTTTTTGTACGTTCTTTTTTTGCAATTAATTGTTCAAGGTTTTCAATGGCTGTATCCCAAGTGCTTAATATTTGGGCAATTTTAACCTGTTCTTCCATTGGGGGTACAGGGATAAAAATTTTATCAAAATCTCCTTTACCGATATTAGGTTGAGCAGCCTGATTAAGTAAATTTTCAACCCGTGATTGAACATATCTAGATTGAATTACATAATACAAGAATCTTTTATTATATATTTTTTCATCAGGAATAAATGCTCCAACGCGATAATTTTGAAGCAAAGGACCATAATCATCTTTGATAATTGCAACCTTCCCTATTGTTGCTCCTGATAATGCCATAAGAAGATCTCCTTTAACCAATTGAATTGCATTAAATTCACCTAATCTTTTTTCATCTATGTAAGTTACGTTATCGAAATAAATATCACCGCCTGATTTTAAATTGCCAATTTTTATCACTGGAATTCCTTCATCAACAAAATCATAATCTCTGAACTGATATCCATGTCTTAACTCAGCAACATCCGTGTATTTTGCACAATTCCAATCGTATGGAATTTGTCCAATTGAAGTCAATTTATATTTTGTTTTATTCTCCGCCATTTAAAAAATTCTTTATTTGTTTCCACTTTGAGTTTAAAAAATGTAGTTTTTCCTGAAGGTTACCGATGTATTTATTCCAGGCTCCTAATTCTTTTTGTTTTTCTTCAGGTGTGCGAAGTAGTTTCCATTTACTTCTTTCGGTCATTTTTTTATTTGCATCATCAAGCTTACTATTTAAAATAGAAATATCTGTTTCCAACTGCCTAATTAATAGTTCAGCTAATAAAACGGAATTATCTTCTAAGCGAGTTACAATTTCTGTTGTTTGCTTTGTGTAATTTTCTATTTGCTTGTTTGTATTGGCTTCAATAGCTTTTATTTGTTCGTTTGTTGTGTTTTTAAATTCATTGATTTGCTCTTTGGTGCTATTCACAATTACATCAATTTGTTTTTGAAAAAGCACCTGCATGGTGTCCATTTCTTTTTGGTTTAATAGTTGCAATTGTTCCAAATGAGCTCTCATTGATCTATCGCCATCGGCTCTACTTTGAACAAATATTAAAACGGTTGGATATATTGTAAGCATTAATCCAAAAACTTGTAAAAACAATGCATACCAATCTTTGGAGTGAAATTTATATGTAACAATAGAAAACACAGCAATAAGAATTGCAAAGCAACACCAAGCCATTTTCCATTTATGTTTTATATAAAGTTCTTTCATTATAATCCTAACTCTTTTAAATAGCCCGCCATTTCGTTTTTAACTTCAGCTAAACGGGTTTCTAATTTTTCAATATCAGCCTGTTCCTTTTTAATATCAATTTGTTCCTCTTCTTCAAACGTATCTACATAGCGTGGAATATTTAAGTTAAAATCGTTCTCACGGATTTTATCTAAAGTTGCTACGCTACTGTATTTTTCAATTTCTTTGAAGCTTTTGTAAGTATCGAAAATCTTTTTTAAATCTTCATCTCTTAATTTGAACTGGTTTTTTCCATCCTGATATTCTTTACTTGCATCAATAAATAAAACATTTGTATTCTTTTTTGCTTTATTAAATATTAATATGGCAGCAGGAATACCAGTGCCAAAAAATAATTTTGCAGGTAAGCCAATAACAGCTTCTAATAAATTTTCTTCGATAAACTGTTGACGTATTTTACCTTCTGCACCGCTTCTAAATAATACACCGTGAGGAACTACTACGCCCACTTTGCCATTAGGTAAAGTTGTTTCAATCATGTGAGAAATAAATGCATAATCACCGGTACTCTTTGGTGCAATACCTCTCCAGTGGCGGTTGTATTTATCATGAGCTGCATTTTCATGCCCCCATTTATCTAAGCTAAAAGGAGGATTAGCAACTGTAATATCAAACTTCATTAATTTATCGCCTTCTACTAAACGTGGATTGTTTAAAGTGTCTGCCCATTCAATACGGGCATTATCAATACCATGTAACAACATGTTCATTTTTGCTAAGGCCCAGGTGCTACCATTACTTTCTTGGCCATATAATGTATAATCATGCCCTT
>JBBIUW010000172.1:0-6058 GCA_037440045.1 Sphingobacteriaceae bacterium | reverse complement strand
GAATACAGGTTAGGGATAATCGTTGGGATTAAGCTATCGGTTAGTTGGGGGGCATATATTTATCCCCCAACCGACAATAATCGTTTAGATTTTTTTCTTGATGATTTCTTTACCATCAATAATAAGTTTATAAAGATTAAATGGCAAATGAATAAAAAAGTTGACACAAAGACTTTAAAAGGGTATTTGATTTTAAGAAGTAATAAAACTGATGGAAAATATCAATCCATTTGTAAAGGTTTCATTAATCCTGATAAAAATTATTTTATCGATAGCTTACCAAACTATATTAATTATTATAAGGTTTTAGCTGTAAATGATGAAAACGACTCTACAACTTCTAATCCCGCTTTAGCTCAAATTATTGATGATGTACCGCCTTCTATTCCGATTGAGTTAAAAGGAATCATAAATGACAGTGGGAGAGTAACATTGAATTGGTTAGCCAATACAGAAAAAGATTTAAGAGGATATAGAGTGTTTCGATCAAATGCAATGCACGAAGAATTTGTTGAAGTAACTAAAGAACTTTTAAGTGAGACAAATTACTCTGAGAGAATAAATATTAATACATTAACAAAAGATATTTTTTACACCGTTGCCGCTGTCGATAAAAATCACAACAATTCAAATCAATGTCTGCCAATCAAATTAAAACGTCCTGATCATATACCACCAGTAGCTCCAATCATTAAAAAATTTGAATTTACTGATTCAAGTATTATCATTAATTGGATTCCAAGTTCAAGTTTTGACGCGAGTAATTATAAACTAATACGATATAATGATAAAAAAGATAGTGTAATTATTAAAGAATGGTATGCAAAGGATAGTCTTATTAAATACAATGATTATAATGTGGAGTTAGGTAATGGATACTTTTATAAACTCAAAGTAACGGATGATGTCGGAAATAAAAGTGAAAGTAAGGCATTGTATACTAAAATAGAACCGGGTTATAGAAAAAAACCAACTAATTTTAAAGCAAAACTAGATACTGAAAATAAGAAAATAGTTCTTCAATGGAAATATGAAATCAAAGAACCCATTTTGTATTTCACAATTTATAAATCAAAAAACAATTCGGAATATAGAATATTTAAAACATTAGAAAAGAATCAGTTCGAGGTATTTGATAAAGAAATTAACATCAATAATATTTATCGTTATCAATTAAAGGTAACATTAGAATCAGGAATTGAGAGTTTATTCAGTAATGAAGTAGTTGTGCCTTACTAAGATTAAACAATAAAAGCTGGTTATTTATTGACCTAAAAAGCAATCATGGCAAAATCGTCAAAGCAAAGCATATTGAATGAAAATAAACCAAAACCTCACAAAGCAGTTTATCTGTCAATGGTTATTGGGAAAGAGATTGATAACGTATTAATGACGTATAATGGGGAACAAAAAATTGAAATAGCCGAACACTTGATTAAAACTTTTGATGAGTTACTTGAATATTTTAAATCAAAAGAAGAGGTAGTATACCAAAGATATGCTAACAGAGAAAAAGATCTATTAAAGAAATACGGAAAAGCATTTAAATCCTATGCAGATTTAAGTATTTATAAGTTGTTTGATTTTGATATGTTGTTAGTAGAAAAAGGCTATTACACATCAAAGGAATTCAATAGTTTAAAATCAGGAGAAGGGGATCTATCAGAAAAAGATATAAAGGAATGGTGTAATTCAATGAAAAGAATGCTGTATGGAGTGGTACATTTTGCCTATTTAGAAAAAAAACCGGAATTTGAAACGACATTAAGCACAAAAGAACAACTTACAGGAGCAAAAGATGAAGATGACAAAGAAATCACAGAAGCAAGGCAATTACTGGCTATTTATTTCTTATTAAAATCGGGTTTTAATACCGAGCACAGAGGTACTAACTCAGTTAGTGAAGTAACTCGCTTTGCACATTTATTGACCGGTACAAAATTTACCACATTGCAGAAATCAAGTATCTATAAAAAGTATCAATTAATTCCAAATTATAATAAAGAAGAATACTTAATTAAGGATTTACGTTTCATTAGACCGTATTTTGAAGCATTGAATATTCAAAAAGCCATAGAATTAATTGATAAAGAAATTGAAGTGTCAATAAAAGAACTTCCTTTATCAAAAAGAAAGAGATTTTTATAGTTAAAGTACCAATTTCATAACCTCAAAGCGCCAATAATGGCACTTTTTTTATGGTTTTACATCATTAAAACGTCAACAATTCCGGTAAAGTGTGATGGTACTTGATGTTTCAAAAAACATTTTCTCGAAACATCAATTGACACTTTTTTAACTAAGATAAACCATTTATTACTGCGGAAATATGCGGTTTACGCAAATTGCATTATAAGTAGTGTTTAGATTTGGGTATGAATCAGTGTCCTTACCCGTCAATTGATGGTTTACACTACAGAAAACAAATGTTTATCTTATTAAAAACGAATAGTTTGAAAAATGTTATTTAAAAAAACATCAATTATAGGTATACCCATAGGGAGATAGTAAGCTCAAAAATAGGCTGACATTTGTCGTATGAAACAACCAGATCAAATAACATTAAACGAAACGTCAATTGATTCATCGTGATTATAATTTTTCGCGTTTTTATATCATTTTCTACGCTATTCGGAAAGCAAGAAAAAAAGACACTATAATTTCGCAAAAAGAATTAGCAAAAAGAGGTCGACGCAACAAAAATTAATTTGATATAACAACAATTTAAAAGAAAAACAAAAAATAGGTACACCCATAGGATAAACCAATGCTTGGAATCAGCCTAACCTTTGTAGTATTAATCAGAAAAATAAAATGTCAATTGACACAAAAATAAATAATCCATCAAATAATAACCTAAAAACAAATCAATTATGAAAACTATCAATTTAACACTAACAGGACTAACCGTATCAGAAGTATTAATGGCAATGCAAGTAAACAAACTGTCCCCGCTTTATTTGGGTACAGATCAAAATTGCAATCTTTTATATAGCGTAAAGTACAGTCAGGAAAAAGAAAGCATTATCGAAACAATTTTAAAGTTTATCAGCGAAGTTGACGAAATGGAAAAAGGATTTAATTCGACGATAGAAGAATTAATGATTAAAGCCAATCTAAAAATCAGTCATGACGAAAGGGTGCAATTAAAACCATTCAAAATAACTTTACTAAAAAATATTTATAAAATATTTAAATCTATCGGTGATGAATGATTCAGAAAATAGCACAAATAAAAATGCTGACAAAACAGAAAGTAATCAATCAAATAATGAGAAAACAATGAATAATAATAGCAGTAACCAAAACAGCAACAACCAAGCGGGCGGCATGAACGTGCCCGATTGGGTGATGCACATACTCACAGGAGCAGGTTCGATGGGGGGAAGCTATTTGTTATTTATAAAACCACTTCAGGAAAAGTTTGATGACATGCAAAAACAAATTACCGACCAAAAAGAAACCATTGAGGTTTTACAAGCCCAAATCAAGCAACTGATTAGAAAGCAATACAACAAAGCATTATCAGGAAGAGAAAAGGAATATTCAAGGACTTCTTTTAAAGAACAATCGTCGGACGAAAGCGAACATGAAGAAGACAAGGTTGATAATGACCATAATGAGCAATTCGAAAAATCGCAGAAGAATTATGGTCTTTTTAGTTTAAAAAAGAAAACCCCTTTTCATAATCAGTCAAATAACAAAGGAAATGTTCGCTTTTGATTTTCAAAAAACACATTGCAAACATTCACAATCATAATAATATGAAAACAGATAATCAATTTAGATCAAATCTTAGTGAAGAAAACATCTGCATTCCGGGAGATTTGATTTTAGAAGTATTAGGAATTATTGTCAGAGAACAACTCAAACATGAAATCACCCAAATATCAGAAAACAAAAGTTTGATTTATGTATCGGTTTACATCAATCGAACAGAGACTAGGCAAATAAAACTGATGCAAAATATTCAGCATATTTTAAATGAGTATAAAGAGTTTCGTTGGGAAGAAAGTGAACAGTATAATTGGAGGGAGAGCTAATGGAAAAGATATGTGAACATTGCGGAGAAGTTTTTGAAGCTAAACGCAAAGATGTGGTTTATTGTTCTGCCTCATGCAGACAAATGGCTTACATGAACCGTAAATTGAATTTTAATTCTAATGAAAGTGATTTAGGGAAAATTTGTTTTTCTGAAATGACACTTAATTCTGAAAATGAAGAATCTTTTGTTAAGGAGGAATTAATAAATAATGGGACTGAAGATGTTGAACAATCTGATGATGTAGATGCTGTTTCATATTTAGAATCAACTGAACCAAAAGAACTACCTGTCCAAGAATTAAAAAACTACGAAAGCAAGTTCAATACTGCAATGGTAGAGCGATTTAATGAGAGGGAATATGATTTGGCTTTAAACACTTGTTTTTATTCACAGAAAAGTGCTCCAAGTTTTTGGGTTAGTATTCGATTGAAATGTTTAGTTGAATGTTTATTGATGTTTTCTGAAATGAAATACACTAATGTAGATGATTTAAAAGAAATCTGTAATGCTTTTATTTTAATGACTAAATCTGATTGCTTTATTCATTTACCGGTCAATTTCCCATACACCAAATACATTATTCATTTAAGGGATAAACTAACATCAATTTGTATTGCCAATGATTCATTGGAAAGAATAAAATTCAGAATTAGCCGAGAGAATAAAATTGAACTCATTGTATCACGATTTGAACTATCTCATTTTCTCCCGAAGAAAAAATTTTGTGATCTGGATTTTGAAGAATACATCAGTTAGTCAATAATATATTTAAAAGTCAAATAACCTAAAGTAAATGAATAAATATCGTAATAAAAATCTTCAAATATCCCTATAAACAAAGGGGGGAATAGAGTTAATAAAAGAACTTTTATGTGTGGAACAAATTGTGTATTTTAGACTTAAATACAGCAAATTTATGCTTTCCAAGGAAAAGTTCTTTTGTAAATCAGTAATAAAAGATAAGAACCATTAAATAAAGAAAGTATGAAACCTGTAGAAAAAGAGTTGAGTTTAGAAAGAATCAAAGAATTGTTAGGAGATAAAAAATTGAGTGAAGAAACAATAAATAAAATCATGATACGGATTAAACGGTTTTGTAAAGTGGCATATGAGTTGTATTCAAGAAAACAAGAACCACCAACACAAAGTCAGGTTATTAAACTATCAGAGGAAAGTGAATCTGATAATGATTTTAAGGAAGCGGCATAAAGAATAAGAGAAATAAAAAATAAAAATCAAACAAATAATTAAAAAACATGGATAATAGTTTGTTTAAAGTATTTGCCAAAGGTTCAAAAAATATCCGATTAGAAAGTAACGAATGTGTTATTTACACAAGGGTATCTGGAGCCAAGCAAATGGATGGTATGAGTTTAGAAACTCAACTAAATGGAACGAATGCTTATGCTAAAAAACATAAACTATTAATTAGAGAACATTTTGGAGGAACTTATGAGAGCGCTGCTTCTGATGAACGGAAAGAGTTTCAAAGAATGATTAAGTACATCAAAAGTACAAGGCATAAAGTTTCAAAAATTTTGGTATATAGTTTAGAACGATTCTCCCGAAATGAAAATTCTATTTGGTTAAGTGGTCAACTCCGAAAGCTGGGAATTGAGATAGTATCCGTAACTCAACCAATTGATACAACCAATCCTGCCGGAATCATGCAACAAAAGATGCTCTTCATTTTTGGTGAGTTTGATAATCAACTTCGCAGACAGAAAAGCATGGCAGGAGTAAAGGAACATTTACTTCATGGAGAATGGTGTACTAAACCCCCAGTAGGTTATGATATTGTAAAAGTAAATGGCGAAAGGAAGATTATAGGTAATGAAACAGGTAAACTCATTAAAAAAATGTTCTTATGGAAAGCCAAAGAACGACTAAGTAATGTTGAAATTCAAAAGAGATTAGAGGCTCACAAATTAAAGTATAATCTTAGACGGATAGCAGAAATCCTTTCTAATCCGTTTTATTGTGGCAAGATGGCACATAAGGCTTTGGAGGGTG
>JBBIUW010000171.1:0-6059 GCA_037440045.1 Sphingobacteriaceae bacterium | reverse complement strand
AAAATATTATGAAGACTTAATTCTTTAAATTCTTTTTTAATTCCCCAATAAAAAAATTAAGGCAGATAATGATTTTTCTTGTGCTAATATTTTTGTAGGGTAATATTTTTTATCAAGCAATTTCGTATAAACATGTTTAATGTCCGAATCGCTAACTACCATATCTGATTTTATGAAACCATTACTAGTTTCAACACCAACAGCAATATCATTTTCTGTTTTAATTTGAGTTACACGAGTATTCATTTTATATTCTACTCCTAGTTTAATACTCAAATTATATAAGTGCATGGTAATATCGTGCATTCCGCCCTTAGGTGCAAATGCTCCAATATTATGTTCTAAGTGAGAAATGATATTAATAATGGCAGGCGCTTGGTAAGGATTAGAACCGTTATATGTTGCAAAGCGATTAAATAGTTGTACGGTTTTAGGATTTTTAAAACGAGCACTATTTACATCGTTCATCGTTTTATTTAATTTTAATTTGCCAATATTTAATACTGCCTTGGCTGTTTTAAGATTTAAAAAATTAGAAAGTTTATGCAACGATTGTTCCATAAACAACTCTCCTGTTAGTTCATAAGCTGTTGCGCTGTATTTTAGTTGCTCGTATACAGATTCTTTTGTTTCGCCCAGTTTATTTTGAACTTCAGTTGCAAATTTTTCTTTATCAGGATATGCAGATAGGGTAGTGCCATCTTCATAAAAATAGTTGCAAATTTTATCTAAAGTCAGGTATTCAAATTTTAAATCTTGTTTGCTGATTTTCGTCAGTTCTTCAATCAAATGAGGCATTGTAAACACAGATGGTCCTAAATCAAAGCGGTATCTTCCAATCATTTTTGCGGTTAATTTACCACCTACATAGTCGTTTGCTTCCACAACAGTTACTTTATATCCTGCTGCTCCAAGCCTTACTGCTGAAGCTAAACCAGCAACCCCAGATCCAATGATAACAATGTGCTTTTGCATATGATTTATATTCTGTTTTTGATTATTGAATTATTGTGTAAGTTTAAACAATATTTTACATTTTTTGTTGTTCGTGTATGTCTAAAAAAGTTACAATTATAGGTTCTGGTTTTTCGGGTTTATCTGCTGCATGTTATCTGGCAAAAGCAGGTTGCGAAGTGACCGTGTTAGAAAAACATAATCAAGTAGGAGGAAGAGCCAGAAAATTAGAGCATGAAGGTTTTGTATATGATATGGGGCCAAGCTGGTATTGGATGCCTGATATTTTTGATAAATTTTTTGCCGATTTTGGTAAAAAAGTTTCCGATTATTATGAATTAGAACGTTTATCACCTTCTTATCGTATTGTGTATAAAGATGGACCGTTGGATATACCAAGCAATACAGATGAGTTGTATGCCATGTTTGAACGCATAGAGCCGGGTAGTGCCGCTAAATTAAAACAGTTTTTAAAAGAAGCAGAGTTTAAATACAATATTGGTATGCACGATTTGGTTTATAAACCAGGCTTATCATTAACGGAGTTTATGAATGCACGTTTTTTTAAAGGCATTTTTAAATTAGATGTTTTTAACTCTATTGCTTCTCATATTCGTAAGTCATTTACTAATCCAAAGCTTATTCAATTGTTAGAGTTCCCTGTTTTATTTTTAGGTGCTTTACCAAAAAATACTCCAGCCTTGTATAGTTTAATGAATTATTCAGATATGATTGGAGGTACATGGTATCCTAAGGGAGGAATGGTGAGCGTTGTAAATGGGATGCATAAACTTGCTTTAGAGCTAGGAGTAAAGTTTGAATTGAACGTGGATGTTTCTAAAATTAATGTGGCTAATAATAAAGCCAATGAAGTTTTAGTTCTCAATTCTGCTCAAACTGACAAGAAATCATACAAGGGTTTTGATGCTTTATTATCCAGTGCCGATTACAATTTTACTGAACAAAAATTATTAGATGAGGCTTACAGAAATTATTCTGCTAATTACTGGGAAACCAGAAAAATGGCACCTTCCAGCTTAATTTTTTATATTGGTGTCAATAAAAAATTACCAAACCTATTACATCACACTTTGTTTTTTGATGAGGATTTTGCAAAACATTCGGATGAAATTTATACTGATCCTAAATGGCCAACAAATCCATTATTGTATTTAAGTTGTACATCACAAACTGATAAAACAGCTCCAGAAGGCTGCGAAAATCTGATGGTTTTAATTCCTATTGCTCCAAATTTAAAAGACGATCCAAAAACCAACGATAAGTATTTTGATATGGTTATTGCTCGTATCGAAAAACAAATTGGGGTTTCGTTTAAGGAAAATGTTATTTTTAGAAGAGATTATGCTACATCTGATTTTATAAAAGATTATAACTCATTTAAAGGAAATGCATATGGTTTAGCTAACACGTTAAGTCAAACAGCTATTTTAAAACCTAAGCTAATTAATAAAAAAGTAAAAAACTTGTTTTATACTGGGCAATTAACAGTTCCCGGACCTGGTGTACCTCCTTGTTTAATATCTGGTAAATTAGTTTCGGAGCTGATTTTAAAACAGTTAAATAAAAATTAAAAAAAAGTTAAACAAAACTCAGTTTCAGATGTTTTCATTGTAAGTAATATAATTTTATTATCTTAGCAAACTACCACTACACATGAAACAATTATTTGATACAGTAAGCATAAAAACCAGTAAAATGGTTACAAATAGCTACAGCACTTCGTTTTCGTTGGGCATCAAATTTTTGCATAAAGAATTTCAAGATCCTATTTACAGTATTTACGGCTTTGTTCGTTTTGCTGATGAGATTGTAGATACTTTTCATGATTTCAATAAAAAAGAATTACTAGAAGAGTTTAAATTGGATACTTATCGTGCTATTGAAAGAGGAATAAGTTTAAATCCAGTTTTAAATAGTTTTCAAAAGGTAGTAAACGATTATAAAGTAGATCATAAGCTTATTGATACATTTCTAAAAAGTATGGAAATGGATTTAGAAAAAAAGGCATATGATGCAGAAGGTTATAAAGAATATATTTTAGGAAGTGCAGAGGTTGTTGGTTTAATGTGCTTGCGTGTTTTTGTGAAGGGGAATCAAAAAATGTATGATGATTTAACACCTTATGCTATGGCTTTAGGTTCTGCGTTTCAAAAAATTAACTTCTTACGTGATTTACATGCCGATTATTTAGGAATGGGACGTGTTTATTTTCCAAATGTGGAATTAACAGAACTTTGTCCTAAAACTAAAGCTGCTTTAGAAGATGATATCGAACTAGACTTTAATAAAGGATTAGAAGGAATTAAATTATTACCTAAAGATTCACGTTTTGGAGTTTATGTAGCTTATATATACTATCGTAAGTTGTTTAATAAAATCAAATCACTTAAGCCTGAACGTATTTTAGAAGAGCGTATTCGTATTCCTAATTCTCAAAAGGTTGCGCTTTTTGCAAGTTCTTACGTTCGTCATAGTTTAAACTTACTATAATTATTTATGGTAAATGATTATGTCATACTTGTTGATGAACAAGATAACGATATTGGCGTTATGGAAAAATTAAAAGCACATCAAGAAGGCTTATTACATCGTGCTTTTTCTGTATTTGTTTTTAATGATAAAGATGAGTTATTGTTGCAACAACGCGCTTTGTCAAAATATCATAGTGGTGGCTTATGGACAAACACATGCTGTTCGCATCCTCGTCCCAACGAAACCATAAAAGATGCCGCAAATAGACGTTTGTTTGAAGAAATGGGGATGAGTTGTGATTTGAAAATCAAAACTAATTTTATCTACAAAGCTCATTTCGAAAACGGATTAATAGAACATGAATTGGATTATGTTTTAATTGGCAGCACTAGTCAAAATCCTAACCTTAACAAAGAGGAAGTAGAAAACTTTAAATGGATGTCGATTTCAGATATAAAAAATGACATTAGCCACAATCCAAATTTATATACTGCTTGGTTTAAAATAGCACTCGAAAAAGTATTTTAGATTTCTAAAAATCATAAATTTTCTTTGGATAAAGACATTCAAATTATTTGCAGTTTTATTTTAACACTTTTAAAACTAAAATAATTTTTAACCAATTGATTTTCAGTAAATTAATTATTTTAATATTTCAGATAAATCCTTATTTTTGCACCCTTTAATTAAATAAAACATATGAACGAATTAGTAATTTACATGATACCTCTATTAGGTATCCTTGGTTTAGTGGTAATGGCAATTAAATCTGCTTGGGTTAGTAAGCAAGATGCCGGAGATAAGAATATGCAAGAATTGGCTGGTTATATAGCTGATGGAGCTATGGCTTTCTTAAAAGCAGAGTGGAAAGTATTAAGTATTTTCGTTGTATTTGCAGCAGCTTTATTAGCATACTCTGGAACAATTCATGAAGTTAATGGTAAAGAAATCCACTCAAGTTGGATTATCTGTATTTCATTTATTATAGGTGCTGTGTTTTCTGCAACTGCAGGATATATCGGTATGAAAGTAGCTACTAAGGCTAACGTTCGTACTACACAAGCAGCTCGTACAAGTTTAAAACAAGCATTAAAAGTTTCGTTTACTGGTGGTACAGTAATGGGCTTAGGTGTTGCTGGTTTAGCAGTATTAGGTTTAGGTGGTTTATTCATCGCTTTCTTAGCAATGTTTAAAGGTTTAGAGCATAACCAAGTGAGTACAGCTATCGAAGTATTAACTGGTTTCTCTTTAGGAGCTGAATCTATTGCATTATTTGCTCGTGTTGGTGGTGGTATTTATACGAAAGCAGCTGATGTTGGAGCTGACTTAGTAGGTAAAGTTGAAGCAGGTATTCCTGAAGATGACGTTCGTAACCCAGCTACTATTGCTGATAACGTAGGTGATAACGTAGGTGACGTTGCTGGTATGGGTGCCGATTTATTTGGTTCTTATGTAGCAACTATTTTAGCAACCATGGTATTAGGTCAAGAGGTTGTTGTAACGGATGCTTTTGGTGGTATGTCGCCAATTTTATTACCAATGGTAATTTGTGGTTTAGGTATCGTTTTCTCTATTGTAGGAACTTGGTTTGTAACTATTAAAGATGAAAAATCAAATGTACAAAATGCATTAAACTATGGTAACTGGGCTTCAATGGCGTTAACAGTTATCGCTTCTTATTTTATTGTAATGTGGATGTTACCAGAAGGTGATATCGTTTTACGTGATGCTACTTTTACTAAAATGGGTGTTTTCTTAGCTATTTTAGTTGGTACAGTGGTTGGTGCTATTATGAGTATTGTTACTGAGTATTACACAGCAATGGGTAAAGCTCCAGTGTTATCTATTATTCAACAATCATCTACAGGCCACGCTACTAATATTATTGGTGGTTTATCAGTTGGTATGAAATCAACTGTTATTCCTATCTTAACATTAGCAGGTGGTATTATGGGTTCATATTACTGTGCAGGTTTATATGGTGTTGCTATTGCAGCAGCAGGTATGATGGCAACTACAGCTATGCAATTAGCAATTGATGCTTTTGGACCAATTGCTGATAACGCAGGTGGTATTGCAGAGATGAGCCAATTACCTCCAGAAGTTCGTGAGCGTACAGATAACTTAGATGCAGTTGGTAACACAACAGCAGCTACAGGAAAAGGATTTGCTATTGCATCAGCAGCTTTAACCTCATTAGCTTTATTTGCAGCATTTGTTGGAATTGCAGGAATTGATGCAATTGATATTTATAAAGCACCAGTTTTAGCAGGTTTATTTGTAGGTGGTATGATTCCATTTATTTTCTCTGCATTATGTATTCAAGCGGTTGGTAAAGCAGCTATGGATATGGTACAAGAAGTTCGTCGTCAGTTCCGCGAAATTCCAGGCATTATGGAATACAAAGCAAAACCTGAATACGAAAAATGTGTAGCTATTTCTACAAAAGCTTCTATTCGTGAAATGATGTTGCCAGGTGGAATTGCATTAGTAACTCCAGTAATTGTTGGTTTTATTTTCGGACCAGAAGTATTAGGTGGTTTATTAGCAGGTGTAACTGTATCGGGTGTGATAATGGGTATTTTCCAATCAAATGCAGGTGGTGCTTGGGA
>JBBIUW010000170.1:0-6080 GCA_037440045.1 Sphingobacteriaceae bacterium | reverse complement strand
ACTATAAATATAATGTATTGCTCTAAGAGAACATCTTCTAATGGACGCGCATTTCCAGCCAACATAATAATACCATTTACTTGTTTTGATTTGCTGGCAATTAAAGGTGAACACATGGCGCCTAAACTATGGCCTGCAATAAAAATCTTTGAATCTTTAAAAAGTGGATTATTTTTTAGAATGGTAATAGCAGTCAGTGCATCTTCAACAACTTCGGCATTCAAATCAGCGTTTTTCATATCTTTCACGTAAACCAAGGTGCGCTTGTCGTATCTGTATGTGGCAATGCCATTAGAGGCTAGCCCTACTGCTAAATCTTTTAAAGCTTTGTTTGGCCCAATAGTTTCGTCTTTATCACTTGGTCCTGAGCCTGCCAGTAATATCACAACAGGTGGATTTTTGATATTATTTGGTACACACAAGGCACCTGGGAGCGACATAGTACCAGTTTTTACAGCAATTTTAGTTTCGTAATATTTATTTTGTTGCGCGTATTCGGGAGTTACGTAGGCTGTTTTGTTTTTGGGTGGAACAAAAAACATCCCTACAATTTTTTTGTTTTCTGCAAAACTAAATTGCAAATCCATTTTTGTTTTTTCGAACGTGCATCTAACAGCTACAACATCAATAGAATCTTTTTTAGTAGACTCAACAGTGGTAAAGCCTTTGTATTCGCCCATATATCTGGGAATACTGCCCCACATTTTTTCTAGCATTGCCGCATTAAATTTATTGGCCATACTCGTGTCAAACATCGAGTAGCAGCTGTCAAATTGTTGACGTTCAAGCTTTTTTACAAAAGAAATAGATAGCTCTTCGTTGGTTTGAGATATTAATGAAGATGTGAAAAAAAAAGCAACTAAAAATATAAACAAGGATTTCATTGCTGTTTTCATTATTAAATTTTTTGTAATATGACTTTTAAGTCCTCCATTGAAATGGGTTTAATACAAAATGCTAACATATTAGTGGCTTCTGCTCGGCTTTTAGTGATGGGTTCTGAGTTTCCTGTTAAGTAAACAACAGGAACGTTTGAAAATTTACGAATTTCTTCCATAGCTTCAATTCCATCTATGTCACCTTCAATGCGAATGTCCATAAGAACTAAATCTGGAGTATATATTTTTACTGAATCAATAGCTTCTTTACCCGTTCTTACAGCATTTACAACTTTGTGTCCTAAAAGTTCCACATATTTTCTGTTAACCATCGACAATATCATATCGTCTTCAACTATAAGAACTTTTTTTGCCATAAAATTATTTTTTATTGATAGGAAAAATTAACTTAAAAATCATTTTATCGATTTCTCGTTTGTAGGTAAATTTACCATTTAATTGAACACAAAATGATTCTATTAAGTTTAATCCTAATGATTTTGTTTTTATTTCATCTGTGTAATCAAAACCTGTGCCGTCGTCCTTGTACTCAAGGCAACAGTCGTTGGCATTTAATTTAATTGATATCCAAATATTGCCTTTTTCTTTTTTTAAGAATGCATATTTATAAGAATTAGTTATTAATTCATTTAGCATTAAACCAAACGGCATAGCACTAGCCATTGCTAAATTTATTTCATCAATTTCGGTATATATGTTTATATGTTTATTGTTAGAAACGGATTGTTGAATGAAATGGATTAATTCGGTAGTGTACAAAGCAACATCCACATCCTTTAGAGACTTATTTTCATATAATTTTTCGTGAAGTAAAGCAATAGATTTGATTCGATTTTGACTTTCTTTTAATATTTGAATTATTTTATCATCTTTTAAATAAAATGTTTGTAAATCCATTAAAGCAGTTACTACGGCTAAATTATTTTTTACACGATGATGGGTTTCTGAAAGTAATATTTCTTTTTCTGAAAGAGACGTAATTGCTTGTTCTTCTGCCAGTTTCCTAATTTTATTTTCTTCTTGTAACTGACCTTGTTGATGAACAAGTTGTTGGTTTTTTAAAACTAGCAACTGATTGACTTTGTTGTTATTGTATAAAAAATAGAGTGCTAATGCCATTAAAATAACTGTACTGCATATAAAATTAATTAGATAAAACATTTCTAATTGTTTTGGTGTAATGATGTTAAAATCAATTTTATATACTTCGTCGATACTAATTATAAGAAAAAAATTGAGAACATAACTAAGCATAGCTAGCGCTATAAACAAAGTTTTTTTAGTGTCAAATAAAGTAAGTACAATGAGTGGTGATGTAAATAAATACAAATGTATTCCTGATTCAAAACTCAGATATATTGAAAAAAACAGAACACAATAGTTGGTGTTAAATAAAATTAATAAACTAGAAAATGAATATCTTCCATATTTATTAAGAAGAATAGATAAAATAAACAAACTTATACCCATTGATATAGCTATAAAGGGTAAGTATTGTTTCTGTAATAAAAAATAAAAGAAATATATAAAGGAAAAAATAATGCATAGAAACGCTAATCTGTTTCTTGCTTGTAGCTTGTCGGAAAATGTATAAGACTGATACGAGTTAACTCCAGTTTTTATTATTTTGTTCCAATAGCCTAATACATTCATATAAACAAAGCTACTTTTTTTCTTACACAAAAAATAGTTTATTTTGTTCTGTGTTTAGTAGCAATAATTAGATAATAAATATCAATAATCATATATACTATAACCATTGATATAATCCATCTATTCTGAGGCCAATGCATAATAATCATGATGCCGCAAAACAAACTGCCCAGCATTCTGCACCAAGCAGCCCAATAAGAAATCCCTTTCTCTTGCAAATGATTTAACAACATGATTAAACAAGTAATTGATATTACTAATTGGATAGCATATGCAGAATTAGCTCCAATGGCGTTATCGTATCCATCTTTAATAAAGAAATACAGTACGGCTAACCATGCAAGGATAGAAAATCCAAACATCACTTTAAATCTACTTTGTAATTTTTCATTTACTTGTTTATAGCCATATTTAAAGGTGCTATAAACAATAAACAAATCAGCAAAAAACCAAGCATAGTAACCAATTTGTAATACCATTCCCATATCTTGGCGATAAACAAAGGCCCATAAAAACTCCCAGGCAATATTAGCTCCAACTACACCTGCCGAAATTCCTACGAACTTATACTTAATAATGCCTCTGATAACTAAAATGTAACACAATACCCAAAAAATAGCACCAATACCAAATAAAATCAATTCTGGAATAGTGTAGACGTCTGTATTTAACCAATAATTGCTCATATTTTATTTTCTTTTTTTAGTGAATAAATTTTTAATAGTAACTAGCACATGAATTGCAAAAGACATTATCCAAGGAATTTCTACATTCCAAGCCAAGCCCTTTTTGTAACGTCTTTTATCTTTCCATCTGTAAAAAGAAAAAATCCAAGGCTCATGTAAATCCCATACTTTACATTTTTTGGATCTAACACCAGATACATCTATAATACAATTTACAGCTCTTCGTGCGGCTTCATTAGCTCCTTCCATAGTTGCTAAATCAGTATATGTTTTAACATAATCTGATGCCAAAAATAAATTTTGGATGCGAGTGTAACTATATGGTCTTAAATCCCACGAATTGATTGTATTTACTAAAAGTGGTTCTTTATTTTTCTTCGGAATATCAAATTCAATATCTGCATCCAAATACCAATTATGTAACATGTCATCTTTTAGTACTACTTGCCCTTCAACATTTAAGCTGCGTTTTAGTTGTTCCCAAATTTCTTTTATAATTTCTTCTTTTGTACACTCTTTTGCTGATTTGTTATATAAAATCCCTGGAGTATCCCAATCAGAAATATCTACAGATAGAATGCCTTTTACTGTTCCGTCTCCATACTGACTTAAATCTACATTTGGCCAAAATTGTTTTTGAGAAATGGAAGTTATTGCCCACGGTGTATCAATATATATGGTGTGTCCCTGATTTATTTGAACATCTTGTGTTAAATAAAATTGAGCTCCATTCATCCATGAAACAGATTCACTTAATTGTTTAATCGTATTTAAAGTAGGGTCTATTTTTATAACATCTGGATTTAGTAAATTAGACATTACTTCAACAGGAACAGCAAACAAATAATAATCCCCACTAATCGCTTCTTCTTTACCGTTTACTAAAACCTTAATGCTATCTATTTTTTGATTGCTTGTATTAATATAAGCTGTGGGACTGTTTAAATAAATCTTCACACCTTTCTCTTTTAAATATTTTTCCCAAGGATTAATCCAAGCATCATTTGTAGGAGCATTCAATATTCTGTCGCTACTTGTTCCTGGGCTAGCTATATCAAACATGAGTTGTAAAAAAATATTTCCTCCCGTTTTTGTACTAGCTGTTTCAGCTCTTGCAGCTACTAATGTTCTGGTTAATCCTTTTGAAAATATGGTTTGATATGCTTTTGAATGATTATCTGAATCTAAATATTCCCACCAGCCAATACGTTCATATTCATTCCGTCTTCTGTCTCTGCAACTTGTTAAAAGTTCCCACACTTTTAGTGCAAAATCCGCTTTGTCTTTTTGGGTTAAACCTAAGTCGCTGTGTAACGAATCGTTTAAATATTTTTCAAATTCCTTTAATGACCTTGGAAATCTGGCAGGCATTACAACAGACCCTTTATCAAATCTTGCTAATTTAATTTGTGTGGTCTCGGTTAAATTACCAAATACACCATTTGAATTACCAGCATAAGGTATTTCTTTCATGGTTGCTGTAATGTGCTTGTAAAATCTTGGAAAAAATCTAAAACCATGCTCGCCTGGTAAATCTTTTTTTCCATTTTTACCAGAGCCAGGCACACCTACACTTCTTGCTTTTCCTCCAATACAACCTGCTGCTTCATAAATCTCGACTTGAAAGCCTCTATTAATTAATTCGTGAGCGGCGCTTAAGCCAGCAACTCCGCCGCCAATGATGATAACTTTTTTTGCCATATAAACATATTACTTACTTTTAAATGTAATTTTTTTAACATTAAATAGCAATAGGAATCGGCATTGTTAAAACATGTCTGATGTAAGAATTTTTTAAAAATTGTAATAAAAAATTATAATGGCTTATGCCAAACAATAGACACAAGCCTTTATAGATATAGGTTTTATGAAATATATAAATAGCATTGGCAAGTTTTTTAACCATTAAAATAGCTCAAAAAACATGATGCTAAAATGTTAAAATTCAAAAAAACTGTCATCAAATACGAAATAGTAAGATTTAAGTTTTGAAAACGGATGTCTATTTTTTTCTCACCATCATCAATCCATCTCTAATAGGCAATAAGATGTTTTCAACTCTATCATCTTGTTGTACAAATTGATTAAACTGATGCAATGCTAAGGTTTCTCTATCCATATCTTTTTCAGGCATGGTTATTTTTCCGCTCCACAACACATTGTCGGCAATAATTAAACCTCCCGATTTTATTTTATCAATAATTAAATGGTAATAGTTGAGGTAATTTTTTTTATCAGCATCTATAAACACTAAGTCTATAGGTTCGTTTATGGTTGTTACAAATTCTTTAGCGTCTGCTAAAACTAAGTTTATTTGATGAGCATACTCTGTTTTAGCAATAAACGATTTTGCGAATGAAGATGTTTCTTCGTTTACATCAATACTTATTAATTTTCCATCTTGTGCTAAGCCTTCTGCTAAACATAATGCCGAATAACCAGTATAAGTGCCAATTTCTACAATCAATTTAGGTTGTTGTAATTTGGATATAAAACTTAAAAATCGACCTTGTAAATGACCACTTAGCATACGAGGCGACACCACTTTTAAATGGGTTTCTCTGTTAAGTTTTGAAAGCACCTCCGATTCGGCAGTAGTATTATTTTCACAGTAATTACTGAGTTCTTTACTAATAAATTCCATTTTAGATTTATTTGAACAACAAAGAACGTAAAATTATATTACCTAAAGTAGTTAAGTCAGATTTAATAGCGTTGGTTATCAAAAAAATCTTAAATTAGTAATACAAAATTAAATATGAAAAATTTAATTCTTATCATAACGTTTTTATCCATAATAGTGTCTTGTAAAAAAGACACTAAGGCTGAGCCTACAAATTCG
>JBBIUW010000169.1:0-6093 GCA_037440045.1 Sphingobacteriaceae bacterium | reverse complement strand
GTCCAAAAAATAATTTTGTCTTTTTTCATGTTATTTTTTTAATTGTTTTTTTAGTTTCGCTTTTTCTAAATTTTCTTTCACTCTAAATTTTACCATTTTTTTGATTAATGCTACTGGCATTGGTTTATCAATTGGAAATTGAACAGAACCTTTCGCATTTTTATATTTTGATAATTCATCTTTGAAAGCTGCAATTCCAGATGCCGTTGGATAAAAACCAATATGTTGTTTGTAGCCAGCAAAATAAACTAACATACCATGAAGTTTAAATGCTGGCATACCATAACTAATTACTTCTTCGGCTTTTGGTGCTGAGGTTTTAATAGCAGTTCTTATTTGTTCCAATAATACTTGTACGTCTTCAGGAAATGTAGCGATGTATGAATCAATATCTTTAAATTCAAGTTTCATATATTTTTTGCTGATTTTAATGGTCATTTGGAATAGCCAATTAAAATAATTATTTATGTTTTTTGAAATATGGCTATTTCATGCTTATAAACTTTCAACGTATTTTTTGAAATTATTTAAAATCATTTGCCAGCCTGTTTGCTGCATTTCTAATGGGTTTTCGCCTTCTGCTTCAAATTCTTCAACTACTTTAACACCACCATCAACTACAGAAAAATAAGTATTCCATTTTCTATCATCTCCTAAAACAACTCCTACTTTTTCGTTTGTTTTAATGTCATTGTAAATGCCCCAAAAATCAAAACCAAAACTTCCATCTTTCGCTTCCATTCTTGTTGAGATTTTTCCACCTACTTTAAAATCAGATGTAGAACTTGGTGCGTGCCAATCATCAGATGCAAAACACCATTTGGTGATGTGTTCTGGTTTTGTCCAACATTCCCAAACTGTATCAATGGGTTTATGAACGATAGTTTCTATTGTGATTACTGGTTTACTCATGTTTTAGGTTTTAAATTATATGTTTTATTTTTTTAATCTTACCATACATCTCACATCGTTTTGAGATAAATACCATTCAATACAACAACCTTGTGGGTCGATTGATGGATTTGAAATTAATTCATTAAAAGCCTTACCAATAGAATTTACATCTTTCATAAAATCTTTGATGTCGATATAAATGTAGTTTCCTTTTTTGATAATAAATTCCTCCAGTTGATGTTTACTTAATTCGCCTTTGTTGATTTCTTCAGCAGCCGATTTGTAAATAATAGTTCCAGTTTTATCTGGAGCCGAAATTCCAAAATAATTTCTTTTTAAATCGTAATCAACGTAACTATGTAATTGTTGGTGTGCATCCAAAACTCCATTTGGAAATGATGATGCTGTAACGCAAAATACATATACATCTTTTTCTAGTATGTAATAATTAGGCATATTTAAATATAATTTAATTTTTCAAATTTACCGTCATTCGTTTAAAAACAGCATATGCAAAAACGACAAACTAAAGGGTTGATTGCGACAATTGTTTTTTATATGTTTGTGACGTAAAAGTTCTTGATTCCGTTCGAATTAATATAAAAATAAAATGAAAACAGTAAGTATCTTAATTTTAGAAACCTCTGTGCCTGCAGCTATTGTCGACCCTCGCTATATGTTTAGTGCCGTTAATGAGTTTTATAAAAGTGCTGGACATCATCCCTTTTTTAAAATACAATTAGTTGGCTTAAAAAAAGAAGTTAAATTAAATGATGATCTATTCTCAGTACATCCTGATGTATTACTAAAGGATGTTAAGAAAACAGATTTAATCATTATCCCTGCTATTGGTGGAGATGTAAAAACGGCTATTGCGAAAAACAAAGAATTTTTGCCATGGATTGTAAAGCAATATAATAGTGGTGCCGAAGTTGCGAGTTTGTGTATTGGCGCATTTATATTAGCTTCTACAGGCTTATTAAAAGAGAAAGAATGTTCAACACACTGGTTGTTTGCCAAAGAATTTAAAGAACTATTTCCTGATGTAGTATTAGTAGACGATAAAGTTGTAACAGCTCAAAAAGGCTTATATTCAAGTGGTGGAGCTACTTCTTACTGGACTTTATTATTGTACTTAGTAGAAAAATATACAAGCAGAGAGATGTCTATTATGGCTTCTAAATTCTTTCTGCTTGAAATGGGAAGAACTTCGCAATCGCCATTTGTGATGTTTAGAGGACAAAAAGATCATGATGATACAGAAATTATAAAAGCTCAAGAGTTTATTGAAAAACATTATCAAGCTAAATTAACAGTTGATGAATTAGCCGATAAATATGGCATTGGCCGGAGAACCTTTGAACGTCGTTTTAAAAAAGCAACCTCAAACACAGTTGTAGAATATATGCAACGTGTGAAAATGGAAGCCGCTAAAAAACAATTAGAAAATGGCCGAAAAACAGTAAACGAAGTCATGCATGACGTTGGTTACACTGATACTAAAGCATTTAGAGATGTATTTAAAAAAATAACTGGGATGTCGCCGGTAGATTACAGAAGTAAGTATAATTAATTATTCTTCAACCAAATCAATAAATCACTAAACATGGCATTGCTTATAGTGTGCGGCTCTGGATACTCTTTATAAGTGGCAGTAATGCCTAATTGTTTTAAATAAGTATTTGCTTCGCGCGCATTACTCACTGGCAATACATTATCATTGGTGCCATGAGAAATAAATACATTCAGCTTCTTTAATTTGTCTTTGCTTGCAATGATTGGTTTTACCTCTTCTAATAAGCGCCCACTCATAATAGCGATACCTTTTATTTTTTCTGGAACGGTTAACCCAACACTGTATGCCATAATGGAACCCTGACTAAAGCCGCATAAATAAACACGTTTTTCATTAAAGGCGTGTTTGTTTTTTAAGGTATTTATAAAATCAATAATCATTAATCGACTTGCTTCGGCTTCAATAGGATTACTGATTGGTTTACCATTTTCGAAACTTAAGTGATACCAAGCATAACTATCGTTACCCAATTTGATGGGCGCTCGTAGAGATATCACTAAAAAACTATCAGGCAATTGATTAGCAAACGAAAACAAATCTTTTTCGTTGCTACCTACACCATGCATTAAAATAATAACGGGTGGTTTAGCAGATTTTATTTTTGGTTCTTTGAAAATGTAATACAGAGCTGGTGTTGTTTTTTGCGCATAGCTTGTGAATGCTAATGCCATAAATAGGATGAAGGTAGATAGTAGTTTCATATTGTTATATTGAAAAATTAGGCTTGTCAGTTCGAGCGGAGTCGAGAACAATTTTAGCATCTCGACTTCGCTCGATGTGACAGTATTTTGTTTTAAATTAAGCTTTACCAATCACTACCGATGTCATAGAAAACGAACCGCCAACAACGGCATCATTAAAATAAGTCACTTTATCATTTTTTCCTCTCAAGGCAATGCTATAAATCATGGGTAAATAATGGTCGGGAGTAGGAGATGATAATTGTAACGCTTTGCTGTACGTTTTGTAATTCACTAAGGATTTTACATCGTTAGCAGTTATTAATTTTTTAAAACTTTCGTTAGCTTCCAATGCCCAATCGTGACCAAAGTGTTCGTTGAAATTACCACTGAATCTGGCGTATTGAAAGTTGTGTACCATATTACCACTTCCAATAATTAATACTCCTTTTTTGCGCAAGCCTGCTAATTGTTTTGCTAAATCATAATGCCATTGAGTATCTTTTGTGTAATCTAAACTTAACTGCACAACTGGAATATTAGCATCTGGAAACATAGGTCTTACAACACTCCAAGTGCCATGATCTAAACCCCATGTATTATCTAAACCAACAGGGGTTGTGGTAAGTATTTTTTTGGTTTCGTCAGCTAACCATTTGCTGCCTGGTGCAGGATATTGCACATCAAATAAAGCTTGAGGGAAACCACCAAAATCATGAATGGTTTGTGGTTTATCCATTGCTGTCACAAATGTACCTTTAGTTTCCCAGTGTGCCGAGATAACTAAAATAGCTTTTGGTTTTGGTAATGTTTTAGCAATGGCTTTCCATCCTCTCGAAAACTCATTGTCTTCAATGGCATTCATGGGCGAACCATGACCTATAAATAAGACAGGCATTTCTTCATCCTGTTCTGGTAAATTATTGGCAAACGATTTAAAATCTCCTAATGTTGTCATAGCAGCTATTCCTAATATTGATTTGATAAACTCTTTACGTTCCATATTGTTTTTTGCTATAGTAAAGGTCGGTAAATTTTTGTGATAACAACTTAACCTAGGTTAAGAAATGCTAATGAATTTATTACTGTTTAGTATATTTGGGCGTGTCCCTCCAAAGAGTCAGTCGGGTCGGGCTTTACGCTACAATCTTTTTGGGCTTCGAGAGCCTCAGCCACCAAAAAGGATTTTCGCTGCAATCCCTTACGCAAGCTTCGTCATCGCGAGGTACGAAGCGATCTACTGCATTTAATCATAGTATGAGATTGCTTCACTACGTTCGCAATGACGTTCACACCGGTTCTATCAAATCCCATAAGTTGCCATACAAATCAGTAAATACAGCTACTTTGCCATGCGGTTTGCTAGTAAGTTCTTCTACAATCTTAACATTTTTATCGAGCAAATTTTTATAATCTCTTTCAATATCATCGGTGTATAAAAACAAAAACACACGCCCACCAGTTTGGTTTCCAACTCTGTTGTGTTGTTCTTCGTTAGATGCTTTTGCTAATAAAATACTTGTTCCAGTGCTACCCGCTGGCGATACAGTTACCCAACGTTTGGTTGCACTCATCACTTTGTCTTCTACTAAAGTAAAATGTAAAACCTCAGTGTAAAATTGGATGGCTTCATCGTAATCATTTACTAATAGGGCTATGTGAGCTAAGGATTGAGGCATTAATTTACTTAGTATCTGTTAACTCTATTACTTCATTTAGCATTTCTATCCAGGGCATTTTTCCGAGCTCAATTAAGTCTATCGCTGTAAATAAATTTGCTAACCCAAATCCAAATGCTAAATCGTTAACTATCATAGCTTTTAATAAATAATTGTTTTTCTCTATTAGAAAATTTGTTGGTATAACTTTGTTTTCTTTTTCTTCGTAGTACCCAACAAGCGCGGCTAGATTATTTCCTGCCACAATCATTTCAGGCAAAAAGGGTGTTTTTTTCTTATTAATTTCAATTAATTCAGACATTAGGAAATCATAGGTGTTTTCAATCTCTTGATTATTCTTTTGATCTTCAATATATCTTGAAATTATAAGTGTAAAAATAGGGTTTTTAAAATTAGGATAAGCTTTGTTTTTTGATTCAGGATTATATCCAATTTTTTTTCTTTCGTTACAGATTTTTTTTACATCACTAATCTGGTTCAATGCTTTTTTTAGAGATTCAGAAGTTAATTTGTGCTTAGCTTCAATATAAGCATATACAGCTTCAACTGGAATGTTTTCTTTTCTTGAATAGTCATCTCTTTTGTTAAGCTTTAATGTAGGAAACTTCTCTTGATCATAAATGATAATATCATCACCTACTTTTTTTCCATTTCTATTTACAATAAATCCACGACATATCCCATATTTTGTGGGAAGAAAATTTCGCAATATTTCACAAATTGCAATTTCGAATTCATCACCATAATCAAAATTATGGTCAGCAGAAATATCTTTTAATCTCTCTAAAAATTTATTTGATAAAACTTTTAAGTAATCATTATAAATCATAACTATTAATAGGAGTTTTATCTGTTTTTTATGAATTATCTTCTTAATCAATCGTAGCTATCACCTTCAATTCAATAGCAATTGGAGTAGGTAAACAATTAATTTCAATCGTGGTGCGGCAAGGAGGGTTTTCTGCAAAATACTCTGCCCACAATTTATTATAAGTTGGGAAATCGTCTTTCATGTTAGTTAAAAACACTTGCACGTCCACAATTTTATCCCAGCTGCTACCAGAGTCTTCTAAAATGTATTTAATGTTTTTAAATACACTGTGGCATTGTGTAGCAATATCATAAGACACAATTTTTCCATTTTCATCTAACTCCACTCCTGGTATTTTTTTAGTGCCACGCTCGCGCGGACCAACACCACTTAAAAATAATAAATTTCCTACACGGCGTGCATGTGGGTATAATCCTACTGGTTCTGGTGCTT
>JBBIUW010000168.1:0-6103 GCA_037440045.1 Sphingobacteriaceae bacterium | reverse complement strand
TGTTGCACGCTGGGGGTAAATTTGATAAAGACACTTATAAGGTATCTGGTGGTTTACATGGAGTAGGTATGAGTTGTGTAAACGCTCTATCTTCGCACATGAAAACCGAAGTTCACCGTGATGGTAAAATTACAGTACAGGAATTTAGCGAAGGTAAACCTTTGTATTCTGCGAAAGTAGTTGGCGATACAACGGATCGTGGTACAATGCAGACTTTTACGCCTGATTTAAGCATCTTTACAGTAGGTGAATATAATTTTGATACTCTAGCTAATCGTATGCGTGAATTAGCGTTCTTAAATAGAGGAATTACTATTCATTTATTAGATGATAGAAAAAAAGATGAAAATGGTGTTTCTTACCAAGAAACTTTTTTTAGTGAAGGTGGATTAAAAGAATTCGTTCAATATATCGACGGTGGTAAAGAAAAGTTGATGGAAGATGTTATCCATATTGAAGGAGAAAAAAATGGAATTCCTGTTGAAGTAGCGATGTTATATAATAACTCTTATAGCGAAAGTATTCAGAGTTATGTAAACAATATTAATACTCATGAAGGAGGAACTCATTTAGCAGGTTTTCGTAGAGGTTTAACTCGTACTTTAAAAAACTACGCTGAGAAAAATGGTCTATTAGCTAAAGTGAAATTTGAAATTAGCGGAGATGACTTTAGAGAAGGTTTAACAGCAGTTGTTTCGGTTAAGGTGCAAGAGCCTCAATTTGAAGGACAAACTAAAACTAAATTAGGTAACAGCGAAGTTACTGGAGCAGTTGACCAAGCCATTAGTGAAGCATTAGGATATTACTTAGAGGAAAACCCAAAACAAGCTAAGTTAATTGTAGATAAAGTGGTTTTAGCTGCTACTGCTCGTCATGCAGCTCGTAAGGCTCGTGAGATGGTACAACGTAAATCAGTCATGACAGGTTCTGGTTTACCAGGTAAATTAGCGGATTGTGCAAACAATGATCCAATGGCATGTGAATTATTCTTGGTAGAGGGTGATTCTGCGGGTGGAACGGCTAAACAAGGTCGTAATCGTGATTTTCAGGCTATTTTACCATTAAGAGGTAAAATCTTAAACGTAGAAAAAGCATTAGAATACAAGATTTACGAAAACGAAGAGATTAAAAATATTTTTACGGCATTAGGTGTTTTCCGTGGTACTAAGGAAGATGACCGCGCTTTAAATATGGATAAATTACGTTACCATAAAATTGTGATTATGTGTGATGCCGATGTTGATGGTTCTCACATTACCACGTTAATTTTAACGTTCTTTTATCGTCATATGAAAGAATTAGTTGAGAAAGGTCATGTTTATATTGCAGCGCCTCCATTATATTTGGTGAAAAAAGGAAAAGACCAAGTGTATTGCTGGAACGAAACAGATAGATCTGAGCAAGTAAAATTATTAGGTGGCGATAAACCAGAGAGCGTAAACATTCAACGATACAAAGGTTTAGGTGAGATGAACGCTATTCAGTTATGGGAAACAACTTTGAATCCTGAAACTCGTACGTTACGTCAGGTAACAATTGATAGTGCTGCAGAAGCAGATAGAGTATTTGCGATGTTGATGGGCGATGAAGTTCCACCTCGCAGAGAGTTTATTGAACAAAATGCGAAGTATGCAAAAATTGATGCGTAAATAAAATATTTAGCCTGTCATCCTGAGCGGAGTCGAAGGGAAGACTAAAACAAAAACACTTCGACTACGCTCAGTGTGACATTAGAAATAAAAATTAAAAACATAAAAAACATAAAGTAATCATGACAAAAGTATCAGTTATCGGCGCAGGAAACGTAGGCGCAACATGTGCAGAATATATTGCACAAAGAAGAATTGCAAGTGAAGTTGTAATTTTAGATATCAAAGAAAATTTTGCAGAAGGTAAAGCATTAGATTTAATGCAAACTGCATCTTTAAACGGATTCAATACTCGTATCAGCGGAAGCACAAACGACTATTCTAAAACAGCAGGTTCAGATGTAGTAGTTGTAACTTCTGGTATTCCTCGTAAACCAGGTATGACTCGTGAAGAGTTAATCGGTATCAATGCAGGTATCGTTAAAACTGTTACTGAAAACGTATTAAAACATTCTCCTAATGCCATTATCATCATCGTATCTAATCCAATGGATACTATGACTTACTTAGCATTAAAAGGAAGTAATTTACCTAAAAACCGTATCATTGGTATGGGTGGTGCTTTAGATAGCGCACGTTTCAACTGCTACTTATCTTTAGCTTTAGGAGCTCCTGCAAGTGATGTACAAGGTGTAGTTATTGGTGGACATGGTGATACAACTATGATTCCTTTAACTCGTTTAGCTACTCATAACGGTGTGCCAGTTTCTCAAACATTAGATGCAGATACTTTGAAAAAAATTGCTGCTGATACAATGGTTGGTGGAGCTACATTAACAGGTATGTTAGGAACTTCTGCTTGGTATGCACCAGGTGCAGCAGTTGCAACAATTGTTGATGCTATCTTAAACGATCAAAAGAAATTAATTCCTTGCAGCGTATTGTTAGAAGGAGAATACGGTCAATCTGATATTTGTATGGGTGTTCCTGTAATTATTGGTAAAAACGGTTGGGAAAAAATCGTTGACTTTAAATTAAACGACGAAGAAAAAGCATTATTTGCTAAGAGTGCTGATGCCGTTAGAAGCATGAATAATGTATTATCTACTGTAACTCCAGCTTAATTAATAAATTAAGTTTTAAAATAAAAGAGGCTGTCTGAAAGGGCAGCCTCTTTTATTTTGTTACATCGAGCGAAGTCGAGATGTTTTGATAATATAAACTTGTTGTGTTCTCGACTACGCTCGAACTGACAATGAAATTTCTTTTTTTGCTTCTTCCAATGAAAAAGTTTTGGAACTTCCTTTTTTATAATTCTCCCATCTGCGATCAAATTCTTTAATATCAGAATCAGATAACTGATGATCTTCTTCTTCCTTTAATTTAATATGTTCTTCCAATATAGTATATACAACGTGTAAAATTCTTTCATCTGTACTATCTATATATTTGTGAATTTTCTTTTTTAAAGTTGTAGTTGTCATATTAATTTGTTGTTGTTTTATATGTTCTCTGTAGTAGCAACAGGGCATGCTATTAACTGGAGCATGGCAGGTTGCTTGTTATTATTAATTTTATTTCAAGGCTCCTCCGATTTTTCTGAAAATATTTCTGCCTCTAAATATCCCGACTACAAAGAGTACCAAAAAACAGTTAGTAGATTTTTGCCTAAGTTGTTTTGATCTCACTATTTTACACCACTTTTTATGCTTATTTATTGCTGATTTTGTAAAAACTTCGATGTACCAGGGCTTTGCGTGAAGAAAACATCCTGTGGATGTTTTTAGCAAAGAGACAGAATGTAGCGAAAGACATTCAGAAAAAGCGGAAAAAATGTAATATCTTTGGTATATAAGGTTTTTAAAGAGTTCGAATCCCTTTGTCTTCCGCCAAGCGAGATTTATATTATTTTTCCCGCTTTTTAATTGCCCTGCTAAACCTTGTTTGTAATCGTCAGGCGCCATACTCATATTTGCTCTATAAGTATATTTTTTTGTTGGCGTACTTTCGGGCAAATTAAAAAATAGCACAGGTAAACTATCTTGCGAATGAATCCCAATTTCATTTAGCATTTTTAAACCAATAATTCTTGTTATATGAATTTTCATGAAAGGTTCAATGCTATCGTTTTCGATTGGCAATGTTTGTTGTATAGCTGGTGAATTGTGTCCCAAGAGTGGTGAAAATAGAAGATAACCTGCAATCGCTTCTTTATTTTTTTGAAGAGCGTAATTTAAAGCCACACCGCCACCCATTGAATGTCCTGCAATTATAATTTTACCATGGATGTTTTTATCAAGCTTTTAATGCCACTTGCATCTAAATTAAATATTCTGATTTTTTTTGCCATGATTACAATTGGTTGCAAATTAAATATCTTAGGACTAAAATGACTTTCTTTTTTTTCTATATTTTGTTAAATTATATATCTCAGTTGTTCTATCATTAACTAATAATGTTTCTTTACTACAACATTTTTTTGATATGAAATATTCATAAAACCTATATTTATTCTCAATTTCACCAAGATATATGTAAGTTAAAGATTCCTTGTTAGGTAAATTATGAAGTAGAAACTTATATTTTATGCTATTCACATTAAGAATCAAAGTAATACCTTTAGTAACTGAAGTGTCTTTTATTGAACTTTTACTTAATAATTGAATATCTTCAATTATATATATTTCAACATAACAGGAATCACGAGTAATTCTGCCATTATAAGTTCTTTGATTTGAATAAACTGTATCTAAAGAGATTATATTAAGGGTTGAATTATTTCCATAGCCTACGTCGGAAGGAAGTTTAAATTTAAATCTAATAATTTCCCAATGAGTAGGCTGAGACCTACCTGAAAATGGTTTGAACAAAGTGAATATATATAGAAGTATTGCTATTCTATAAATCATTATCAAAGAGATTAGTTAAATTCAAAAATACCACGTTTTATTCTATCTTCAACTGTAGAAATTAACTTTTTTGTTTTTATGCGGCTAAAATCTTCTTTGATGGCCTCGTTTTGCACCAATGACACTAGTAATGCTTTGAAATTCTAGAGGAATATCATCTGTTGTTACTAAATTAGAAACAGGCGGATTATAAGGTTTTACTGACATATATTAATTTTTATAATATTCGACTATAATTTTTTTTGGTTTTTCGTATTCTTTTAGTTCTTTAAAGCTATCTTGATAAGGCTTATACTTTGCATGCTTTTTGTAATATGCCTCATCGTTATAATAGGTCTCAGATTTTTGATGTTGAATATCGTTTATTACTAATTTTTTGAGTTTGTTTAATTTGTATGTTTCTTCTTGTCTTAATATTACTCTTGTATTAATAATATTGGTATCTTTTTCTGTTAGGTTTCTATAATCACGCAGAGTTTTTATTTTAGTAAAGTTTTTGCCATCGTTATCAATTTTTTCTATTACGATTCTATTTTTAATTATTTGTCTTTTTTGAAACACCATGCAACAAGCTAACGTGTCTTTCGAGATTGAATCAATTTTTAAGTCCATTGTACAATAATCATAACCTATTTTTTTACAAACAATAGAATCTAAATACATCATACTTTCCAAGGTTCGAACAGTATCGTTATAGGTATCATTAACTCTGAAGCATAATAAAAAATTATTTCTACAAATCACATTTTGATTAAAATACCTTAACGAATCATATATGGTAATAAATTTATCATTTCTAATCTCTTTTTTTTCTGTATGATAATATCTTTCATGTACAGAAAATCTGTCATAAAAATATCCAAGCTTTAAAACAGAGTCCTTGTCGAAATGTAAAGGGTAAAAATTACCATCATTTCCAAGTTTGGATAATAAAAAATTTCGTCCGTTAATAAAATAATGCTGTGTTACTTTTTTACTTTCGTAATTTGTTTCATTTATTATATCATATACTAAAGCACCGTTTTTATCAAACACTAATTGACGTTTTACTTCATTTTGAGAAATAGAATCGAACTTATAAATAGCCGTGATGCTTTTAATGCCTTTGCGTTTAATAGCTTTGTAATCGCCATTAATTTGGCTAAAGCCATTAAAGCAAAGCAGTAATGTAACTATGTATAAAAGCGCTCTCACTGTGGTGTAATTAGGGTGTTAAAGTCAGCCTGATTAAAATATGAATCGGTAATATTTGGAGTTACACTTGCGTTAGCCGTTGTTGTTTGAACTTTTGTGGTTGCCGTATTTAAAATGCCTTGTAATACAGTAGCCAAACCAGTATCAGGTGTATTATTGTTTTGAGCATCGGCCAAAACCTGCAATTTTTTGCACACCGCATTAAGTAAGCCCAAGGCACGTAAAGCGGTGAGTGCCTGATTGTAGGATGGAATATTTAAGCTCGCATTGATTACATGGCAGGCATTGGTTGTATTATTTTGCCCATAAATAGTATTTGCATTTACTAATGCTAATTTAGATGCCGTTGTGAAAACCGTATCGAGCCTTGAACGTAAAGGATTGGGGCGGAGAAATAGGGATTCGAACGCC
>JBBIUW010000167.1:0-6110 GCA_037440045.1 Sphingobacteriaceae bacterium | reverse complement strand
AATTTATAAATTATAATTTATAATATAAATAATAGAATTACAAAAATAGAGGGCGTTGGTTCATATCAAAATAATTATTTAATTGAATCCCGCGTTCTATTAAACAGTATAACCTCATCGATAAAAGACAACAAAAATCCATATGATTGTGTAAATTTAATGAGGTATTCTGAAATTAAAATCGACGATTTTCATAAAAAATTTCTTGATAGTATACCTTTACCTCCAAACATTTCATATATATTAAAAAACAGTATATTAACTTCGTTATTATTAGAGAAACAAAAATATCTTCTTTCGTTAGAAAGATCTCAAATAGATAGTTTAAACCTAGAAAATAAATTAGGGCTTATAAACAATATTATTTTTTCAGATACATTATTATTCAATTCGCACTATTTAAATTTTTTAAATTTTTTAATTTATAATTTTGAACAAACTGTTAGTAATAAGTTATACTTAAAACATCCAGAAACGAACATTTTTCCTATTTTATTATTCAATGAATTAAACAAGTGTGATAAGTATAGCGATAAAATAAAAGAATTTTTACTTTATAGTAGTTTAGCAACAGAATTGGCTGAAAATGGCATTAATCCAACACTAGAAAATCTTTGTGAAGTTTTTTATAAAATCTACCCCAAATCTAATTATTCAGTTTTTTTAAAAAAATATTTTAATACACTTGGTAATTTAACTAAAGGTAACAAAGCTTTAGATTTTCAAGCAAAAATGCTAAATGGTCAATCGACTTCATTAAGTAATTTTAAAGGTAAATTAACTTTAATTGATGTATGGGCAACATGGTGTGCGCCGTGTAAAGAAGAATTACCATACACAAGTAAAATTCAAAAAAAATTTAGAAATAGAAACTTCTCAGTTATTTATTTATCCATAGATAAAGATGAAAGCAAATGGAAAATATTTTTAAACAAAAACAAGTGGATGATAGATACTGGAACTAATGTCATTACTACTAATAAAGACTTTAAAGAATTTTATAAAATAACATCTATTCCAAGATATATTTTAATTGATGAAAATGGATTAATAATAGATGCATTTTGTGAAAACCCATCTAAAGGCAATCTTGAAAATAAAATAAATAAAATTTTGAATGATAATGGCTTTTAAGTTTTATTTACAGCCTGACGAGATGGATTGCGGTGCCACATGCCTTAGAATGGTAGCAAAACATTATGGAAAGAACTATAATTTACAAGAATTACGTCAAGCTACGGAAACGACAAGAGAAGGCATAAGTCTTCACAGTATGTCAGTTGCTGCAGAAAAAATAGGCTTTAGAACTTTAGGTATTAAAGTAAGTTTCGATAAACTAATTGATGAAGCTCCTTTACCTTTAATAGCTCATTGGAATCAAAACCACTTTGTAGTAATATATAAAATAACAAAAAATAAGATTTTCATTGCAGACCCCGCACATGGTTTAATTGTATATTCAAAACAGGAATTTATTAAATCATGGGTCTCAGATGCAAGAGACGAGGGGGTAATTCTGCTTTTAGAAACAACTCCAGATTTTTACCAAGATAAAAATGATTTTAAAAGAAACGATAAACAAAATTTTTCATTTCTCTTTTCATATTTAAACGGTCATAAAAAAGCAATTTTCCAATTAATAATTGGATTGCTAGCTGGCAGTCTGTTGCAACTTATTTTTCCGTTTCTAACACAAAGTATCATTGATATCGGTGTTCAAAATCGAGACGTAAATTTCATCTATTTAATATTATTTGCACAATTAATGGTTTTTTTCGGTAGAACAACTATTGAAATAATTAGAAATTATATTCTAATGCATGTTAGTAGCAGAATAAATATAAGTCTAATAAGTGACTTTTTTGTTAAACTAATGAAATTGCCAATTCGTTATTTTGACACTAAAATGACAGGTGACATAATGCAACGCATAAATGATAATCATCGAATTGAAAGTTTTTTGACAGGCTCTTCATTAAATACATTGTTTTCTGCATTTAATTTTGTAATATTTTCAGGGGTGTTAGCATTTTATAGCTTAAAAATATTTGGAGTATTCATGTTAGGTACAATATTTTACTTTTTTTGGATAACATTTTTTTTAAAGCGACGGGCTGATTTAGATTTCAAACGTTTTAATCAAAGTAGTCAAAACCAAAGCAAAGTGATTGAATTGATTAACGGTATGCAAGAAATTAAATTACATAATGCTGAAAGACAAAAACGTTGGCAATGGGAAATATTACAAGTTAAAATGTTTAAAATAAATCTAAAAGGTTTATCGCTTACTACTGCTCAAAATTCAGGTTCATCTTTAATTAACGAACTAAAAAATATTATTATAACGTTTTTGGCAGCTAAACTAGTTCTAGATGGTCAAGTAACTTTAGGGATGATGTTATCCATAAGCTATATTACAGGTCAATTGAATGCTCCCGTTATGGAAATGGTTGGATTTGTGCAACATTGGCAAGATGCAAAATTAAGTTTAGAACGTTTAAGTGAAATTCACAATAGAGAAGACGAAGAGCCGTTAAGTGCCGAGTTGACAAATAATATTGAAACAAACTCCCCTTTTTATTTCCAAAATGTGTTTTTTAAATATGAAGGTATAGGGAATGATTATGTTTTAAAAAACTTATCAGTTATCATCCCTGCAAATAAAGTTACTGCAATAGTAGGTAGTAGTGGCAGTGGCAAGACAACTCTGATGAAATTACTATTAAAATTCTATGATACAACTGAAGGCGCGATTAATATAGATACAACTAATCTAAAAAATATATCTTCAAAGGCATGGAGAGATAGATGTGGAGTAGTGATGCAAGAAGGTTATATTTTTAATGATACCATTGCTAATAATATAGCTGTCGGCGTAGATGTAATAGATAAAGAGCGATTAAAACATGCTGTATTTGTCGCAAATATAAAAGAGTTTGTAGATAATTTACCACTTGGTTATAATACTAAAATCGGAATGGAGGGAGTAGGAATAAGTACAGGGCAAAAACAAAGGTTATTAATTGCTAGAGCGGTATACAAAAATCCTGATTATTTGTTTTTTGATGAAGCTACAAGCGCACTTGACGCTAACAATGAAAAGATTATAATGAATAACTTAAATGAATTTTTTAAAAATAAAACTGTAGTAGTAATTGCGCACCGTTTAAGTACTGTTAAAAATGCTGATCAAATAATAGTTTTAGAGAAAGGTCAGATTATAGAGAAAGGTAGCCATGTCGAATTAACTGGATTAAGGGGGGCATATTATGAATTAGTCAAAAATCAATTAGAGTTAGGTAATTAAGTGGAAGAAGAAAAGGAAATAATATTACGTACAGAAGAAGTCAACGAAATTTTAACTTCTACGCCAAAATGGATTTTTCGTTGGGGCATATCTGTAATTTTTATTTTAATATTGACAGGTATTACTTTAAGCTATTTTATTAGGTACCCTGATATTTTAACAGCTGAAATAACTCTTACGACTTTAAATCCGCCAATTACTTTAATTTCTAAAAACAGTGGTAAATTAACTTATTTATTAGTAAAAAATAATGACTTAGTAACAAAAAATCAAACAATTGCAGTAATCGAAAACACAGCAAACTATGAAGATATATTGTATTTGTTTAAAAATGGTAATACATTAATTAATGAATTAAAATTAAGTGATACAATTCCTTTAATAACGATAAAAGATAGTTTAAAAGTTGGCGAATTGACTCCAAATTACTTAATGGTATTAAAATCTATTAAAGACTTAAATCTTTATAAAGCTGTAAACCCATATAATAGACAAATTGCGCTTTTAAAAAAAGACCTAGTAAGTTATACTGAACTTTTAGCTAAATATAAGCAACAAGAGTCTATAAATAAGCAACAATTGACTTTAGTTGAAACAGATTACAATAGAGATAAAACCCTATTTGAAAGTAAAGTTATTTCGGCTCGTGAATTTGATACAAAAAAAAGAGAATATCTGTCAGCCCTAAGTAGCTTCGAACAGATCAAAATTACTGTTTCAAATGCCTATATTCAAATTAATTCAATTGAAAAAAACATACTTCAATTGCAAATACAAGATTACCAAGAGCAATCAAAATTAAAAAATGAGTTTCTTCAAAATTTAAAATCTTTGGTGTCAGAGATTACAAAATGGAAACAATTATATTTAATTGAAAGTCCTATTGATGGTAAAATTTCTTTTTTTAATATCTGGGCAATTAACCAAAATATTAAAACAAATGACGAGCTATTTTCGGTTATCCCAATTCAAAAACAACAATTTATTGGCAAATGTATTTTACCAATTCTAAATACTGGTAAACTATCAATCGGTCAAAATGTAAACATTAAATTAGATAACTATCCTTATAATGAAAATGGTATATTACAGGGTATAGTTACAAATATTTCAGAAGTTCCAAATAAGGATACTTATGCTATTGATGTTGATTTAAAAAATGGATTAGTAACATCATATAATAAAACACTTGTTTATAAAGAACAAATGAAAGGGAAAGCGGAAATTATTACTAAAAATATATCTGTCATGGACAGAATTTTCTTTAATTTCAAAAAATTAATAGATAAGAAATAAATTTACAACCACTTATTCTTAAAATTAAGCCACTTACAAAGTGGCTTTTTTGTTTTAACAAAATTTCATAATTGCGTCGTACCATTTGGCACAATAATTCGTTATAACTCAACAACAAACAAAAATAATATGCCACCTAAAATTAATTAAACACCCGAACTCTTTCTCTTCCTTGCTCGTTTTCTTAAAGTAAAGCAGAACATCGAAATAATAATTAAACAATTTAATACTTAATAAAATGTCAAACTATTTCGAAACAGGACACGCTAAAAATGTAGCAAACCTGTTAAAATTAAACCAACTGATTGCAACTTTTGGTACAACTTATAACCCAAGTAATAACGCAATCAAAACAACAGGCTTAGCAACTCTATATACAACTGCAAATGCTAAGCTAACCGCAGTAAACAGTTCTTTCACATCTTGGAAAAATGCAACTAACGCAAGAGAATTAGCATTTGATCCTTTGGCTAAGTTGTCAACTCAAATCCTTGGTGCTTTGCAAAGTTTAGGTTTACCACAACAAACTATTGATGACTTCGAATCGCAAGTAAAGAAGTTCCGTAGTTCGGGTTCTAAATTAACTAAGGCAGATTCGGGAATAGTTGAAACTCCACCCGAAGCTAAATTGCCAACAGACCCAGTTGAAACAATCGAAACAAAAACAATATCAACATCACAACAAAGTTTCGATAACAAGTTACAACACTTAGAAAAAATGATAATGATATTGCAAAGCGTTCCTTCTTATAATCCAAACGAAGTACCTTACAAAGTAGCCTCATTACAAACGCAATTAACAAACTTAATCGCTTTAAATAATGCAGCTAATACAAGTTACGCAAACGTAAAAGCCGCTCGTATAGATAGAAATACTTTCTTCTATGCAAAAACAACAGGGCTTTTGGATATTGTAAAAAATGCTAAAGCATATATCAAAAGTGTTTACGGTGCATCTAGTCCTCAATACCACGCCGCAAACGACATTAAGTTTGTAAGAGTAATTTCCAAGTAATTTGGTTACTGAGCTTGTCGAAGTATTAATCCTTCCTTTAAAAACCCAACCTAACAAGTTGGGTTTTTTATTGTCTTTTATTTTCACTTAAAAACTGTTTACACAGTTTCGTGGACATTACCTTTAGTTCAATCAACATTTTGTTTTTGCTGACCTGTGTTTTGTTAAATTCTATCAAGTTTGTTAAAACCTTTAACAAGGTAGAATTTTTGTCAGTCAACAAAACCTTTAATTCAACCAATAAATTGTTTTCTTCAAACAACTTTTTGTTTTCTCGTAGCTGTAAATGATTTTCTTGCTACTGTGAATGATTTTCTTGCCGCTGCAAATCGTTTTCTTGCTGTCTATTTTTCAATAATCCGACATTTTTAATATTTACTTCAATCCGTTATGCATTTCTGTCAGACTGTGAAAGGTTTTCTTGCTACTGCAAATCGTTCACTAGCTACTGTGAAAAGTTTTCTTGTAACTGCAAATCCTTTTCTTGTCGCT
>JBBIUW010000166.1:0-6167 GCA_037440045.1 Sphingobacteriaceae bacterium | reverse complement strand
GTTTTAGCTAAGTGAGCAGGGCCGGCAGCCGGACCTCCTGTATTATTTACTAAAATATGAACGGTAGGTTGGCGTTGTAAATACGCTTCTACAATTTGTTTTAATTCTTCGGGCTTACTAAAATCAACGCATAAATAAGAGTGTAATTGTCCTGCCGCAGTGCTCAACTCTTGTTTAGTAGCTTTTAAGGCTTCTTCGTTGCGGGCAATTAAAGTAACACTAGCGCCTAAGTTTGCTAATTCTAAAGCAATGGCTTTTCCTATTCCTTGTGTGCTTCCGCATACAATAGCTTGTTTATTTTTTAAGTCTAAATTCATGTTACGTTTTTGTTTAACCGCAAAGTTCGCTAAGCGTGCTGCAAAGTTCGCGGAGAATTTTTATTGTATTTTAATTAATAATCTCATTTTCTTTGCGCAAAAAACTTTGTGTTCTCTGCGGTTAGGCTTTTCTTTTAGTTTGAAAAAAATCTTTTAATATGCTTGAGCACTCTTGCTCTAAAATACCTTTAACTACAACTGTTTTAGGATGCAGTACGGCTTGATGGATTTTACTGTATCCTTTTTTTTCGTCGCTTGCGCCAAATACAATTTTTGTGATATGGCTCCAATGTAAAGCACCAGCACACATTAAGCAAGGTTCAAGTGTTACATACAAGGTACAATCATTTAAATATTTACCTCCTATAGCATTAGCAGCTGATGTAATAGCTTGCATTTCGGCATGAGCAGTTACATCATTTAAACGCTCTGTGTAATTATGTGCGCGAGCAATTATTTTATTGTCGGCTACAATTACTGCTCCAACAGGAACTTCGTCTGCTTCATAAGCTTTTCGGGCTTCTTTCAAAGCCTCATTCATGAAATATTCGTCAGAGTATAATTCCATTTTTTTTATTGTCAGTTCGAGCGAAGTCGAGAACTATTTACTGCATCTCGACTCCGCTCGATGTGACATTATTTTTGTAAACTTAAAGCGGCGTTTAATCTTGATAACACTTCTTCTTTTCCTAACAAAGCCAACATATCAAATAACTGAGCACCGCCAGCTACACCTGTAGTTAATACACGCACTAATTGCATATCAATTTTACCTAATTCAGGTTCTACTGCTGCAAATAAATCATGTAAGCTAGTCGTTGTCCAACTATCTAAAGAAGATAATTTTTCAGTTAATTTAGTGTAAGTTGCTTTTGAGTTTTCGTTCCATTTTTTAGTCATTACTTTTTCGTCGTAGCTTGTTGGTGCTGCAAAAAAGTATGATCCTAAGTCGTAGAACTCTGTTACAAAATGCGCTTTTTCTTTAATTAATCGGCAAAATTCAGTTACAAATGCTTGGTCTTTTTTAATGCCTTTTGCTTCTAACAATGGAATCACAGCATCGGCTAATTGCTCGTCAGTTTGCATTCTTAGGTATTGTTGATTGAACCACTTTGTTTTCTCAGGGTCAAATTTAGCCCCTGATTTATTAACTCGTTCAAAAGAAAAATTAGCAATTAATTCTTCTTTGCTCATAATTTCGCGATTATCACCAGGATTCCAACCTAATAATGCTAACATGTTAATGAAAGCATCTGGCGTAAAACCAGATTCTCTGTATCCAACATATTTCTCTCCGGTACGTTCATCAAACCAATCTAATGGAAACATTGGTAAGCCTGATTTATCACGTTTAGATAATTTACCATTACCATCTGGTTTTAAAATTAAAGGTAAGTGAGCCAATTTTGGCATATCTTCTTCTAATCCTAAGTAACGATAAATTAAAATGTGAGATGGAGCACTAGGCAACCATTCTTCGCCACGCACTGCATGAGATATTTTCATTTCAATATCATCTACAATATGTGCCAAGTGGTAAGTTGGCATGCCGTCTGATTTTAATAGTACTTTATCATCAACTTGGCTTGAGTTAACAGTAACCCAGCCACGGATGATATCATGAAAACGAATTTCTTCGTTACGAGGTACTTTTAAACGAACAACATAAGGCGCACCGCTTTCTACTAATTTTTTTACTTCATCTTCAGGAAGCGTTAATGAATTACGCATGTTTTGACGAGTAACCGCATTGTATTGAGGAGCTACAACTTTAGCAGCTTCCAAACGCTTACGCATTTCGTCTAATTCTTCTGCTGTATCAAATGCAATATAAGCATGACCAGAAGCAATAAGCTGGTCAGAATATTTTTTGTAAATACCTAATTCTTTTCTTTCGCTTTGACGGTATGGCGCATAAGGCCCATCACCAAAGCCAACGCCTTCGTTAGGTTCAATGCCACACCATTTTAAGGAATTGATAATATATTCTTCGGCACCATTAACATAACGGGTTTGGTCAGTATCTTCAATACGTAATACAAAATCACCACCGTGTTTTTTTGCAAATAAATAACTAAATAGGGCAGTACGAACACCTCCCATATGTAAACCGCCAGTTGGACTTGGCGCAAAACGTAATCTTACTCTTTTTTCCATAGGGTGCAAAGATAAATATAAAATTTAAACTCTTTTTAATAAAAAATGGCTAGATTTAAGTCAGTGAAAATAAGTATAATCAGATATTTTTTATTGTTAGGTGCCATTGTTTTTGGGCATTATTCATATTCGCAATTAATGAATGTAGATTCCTGCTTAAATGTTTTAAAAACTGCAAAGGAAGATACAAATAAGGTTGTTTTACTGGATGCTATAGCGTGGGAAATTAGTTATACAAATTTGCAGAAAGGGATTGACTATTCTCTTGAATCATACAGTTTAGCGAAAAAGCTTAATTATGCGAGGTATTATTCGAAAATATGTAATACGCTAGCTGCTATCTATACAGATATGGCAGAAATCCCAAAAGCGCTCGACTATTGTATAGAAGGACTGAAGTATGCTAAAGAGAATAACCAGTTAAGGGTTCAGGTATCTTTACATAACACATTAGGTAATGTTTATTCCAAAAGGAGAGACCATCGTAAAGCATTGTATAATTATTTACAAAGTATTGAGATTTTAAAAAAATGTGACCCAAATTTATTAGCTGTGGCGGCCGTTGGAAATATAGTTGGAATTTATACGGGATATAAAAAGTTAGATAGTGCTATGTACTATGCAAATATCTGTTTAGATTATAATATTAAACATCATAACATAGACAGATTGAGCAATAATTATATTTCGTTGTCTGAAATTTATTATGAATTAGACGATAAAGAAAAAAGTTTAAAATGTGCTTTAAATGCTGTTAATTCATCATTGGCAATAAACGACGAGTATACATTAGCTCATTGTTATATCCAATTAGGGAATGCTCATTATTTAAATAAAAATTACCGTGCTGCTATTGATGCTTATTTTAAGGCAGAAATTTGTGCCAAAAAAACAGGGGATATTCCAGCTTTAGAAAGCCTGTCACAGGCATTGAGCGAGACTTATGAGATTTCGGGCGATTTTAAAAACAGCTTGAAATATTTTAGAATTTATAAAATGTATAGCGATAGCGCTTTAAATACTGAAAGTATTAGGCAAGAAAAAAATGCCGAAGCAAAATTTGAGAATGAGAAAAAACAAAAAGAAATTGAATTACTTGAGCAGAAAGAAAAAGTAAACGAATCTGAAAATCAAAAAAAGAAAATATATTTAGTTACCGCATTAATAGGCCTTGTCGTTTTGGGTTTTGTATTGGTTATTTTGTATAGAAATAATTTACTAAAACAAAAAACTAACGCTAATCTCGAAGCTTTTAATAAGGAAATTAATAACCAAAAAGATTTAGTAGAAATTAAAAATAAAGAAATTGTAGATAGTATAAATTATGCTAAACGTATACAACAAAGTATTTTAACGAGTGATCATTATTTTAAAAAATTTACAAATGATTTCTTTATTTTATTTAAACCAAAAGATATTGTGAGTGGTGATTTTTACTGGGCTCTCAATCATGAAGGAAAATTTATTGTTATGACAGCAGACTGCACAGGTCATGGAGTTCCTGGTGCTATGATGAGTATGATGGGTATTAACTTTTTAAACGAAATAGTGAACGAGAAAAAAATATCATCTCCTGCTGATATTTTAAATCAATTAAGAAGTGATATTATAAAAACACTTAACCCAGAGGGAAGTTTAATAGAATCGAAAGATGGTTTAGATTGTTGTTTATGTAGTTTTGATTTTACGAATATGAAATTGAAATATGCTAATGCAAACAATAGTTTTTATATTATAAGAGGTAACGAGTTAATTGTTACCAAAGTAAATAAAATGCCTGTTGGTGCTGGTCACAATGCATATGAATTATTTACAGAACAAGAAATCGCAATTTTTAAAAATGATTTGATTATTACTTTTACAGATGGTTATGCCGACCAATTTGGGGGTGATAAAGGCAAAAAATTCAAATACAAACAGCTCGAAGAGCTATTAATTAATTATTCTCATTTGCCATTAACACAATTAAAAGAAAAATTAAATGATACTATTGAACAGTGGCGTGGTGATTTAGAGCAGGTAGATGATATTTGTGTAATTGGTATTAAAATATAATAAAATGGCTGTAAAAGAGTTTAATCCGTTTTTGTATTACAGCGCACAGCTAGAGGCGTTGTTAGGTAAAGCCTCAAAACAAAGAAATCCAGCATTGTGGTTATACAATAATAATGCAAGAACTATTTTATTTATGCTAGAAGCTTTAACTAGAATTCATAATAAAGCTTTTGACGAAAAATTATTTGCAAAATGGAATAAACGTTTTAAAAAACTAGAAGACACATTTGGAGAAATTGATCAATACCTTAGTCTTGAAAAAGAACTAAAAGAAAATAAAAAAGTTCCAAAAGAGGCGTTGAAATATTTTTCGGTAAATGCAATTAATTGTATTGAAAAATGCAATCAGCGTTTGATTGAAAAAGAATGGTTTCAAAATAAGTTAAAATCATTTGATTATAAATTAAGTGAGTTTGATGTGGAGTACAATATGGAATATTTGAGTGAGTTAAAATATACTATGTTTGATGAAATAGATGCGATATATAATTTTGCTGGAAAATCTAATTTTAAATTCACTAAAATAGAAGAAGAAGTTCATGAGTTAAGAAGGAAGTTAAGATGGCTGAGTATATATGGACAAGCTCTTCAGGGATTGATACAGCTTAAAAAATCAAAAACTAAACCTAGATTTCAGCTTAATTATTTTACAAAAGATATCTTAAAATCACCTTATAATAATTTGCCTCCTCGACCTAAAAACACTGCTATTATTGAATTTGACACAGATTCTTTTTTTGCATTAAGTTGGATTATTAATGAATTAGGTGTTTTAAAAGACGAAGGATTGAAAATTCAATTGCTAACAGATGCGTTATTTGTTACACATGATATAACTATCGAAGAGGCTTCAGAGAAAGCTGCTATTGTGTTTGGAAAAAATGTAAAAGAAGAGGTTTTGAAAAAATCTTCTGAAATTATGGAAGTGTTTTTAATGAAAGATAAAGTGCTTGATAAGTTAATTATCGAATAATAACCATTTTTCCTACTCCTTTTTTAAAGTAAGAGTCAGCATCTGTTTGATTTTTTTCAATTGTTTGTCCATTATGACGTGTAATTACTTTGTATAAGTAAACGCCATTAGCTAGTTTATCGCCAAATTCATCTTTTCCATCCCAAGCATATTCAGTGATATTTCTGCCTATATGTATATTTCCTAACTCGTTTTTTGTAATTTCTCTCACTACTTTTCCAGATATTGTCATAATTTGAATGGTGAAAATATCAGGGATTTCATTGCCAGTTAATGTAAACACAAAACGGGTTGATGTACTAAATGGATTAGGATAGTTTAATACTTCTGTAATGGTTTGTTTATTAATGATTTCAAATTGAATGTTGTAATCTGTTGACCCGGATACGTTATTACTTTTATCTCTTGCTTGAACAATTAATTTGTATTTACCATCATCTGCAAATTCAGGATTCCATTCAATTTTGCAAGAGTTATTTGGTAATTGGGCAGGCGTAAACCTTAAAATACTACCAAACGGAATCCGCTTTTCACTAGATTGATTCGGGTATTTTATGAATACATTAAAACTGTTGGTGTCGCTTAATGCTAAAAATTTATTTTCATCTTTTAATGTTATAAGCACATATGGTTTCGAAGAAATAATATCGCCATTTAAAATATGT
>JBBIUW010000165.1:0-6176 GCA_037440045.1 Sphingobacteriaceae bacterium | reverse complement strand
TATTACCTATATCTATAACTAAATTCAATGCCCATAAAAGTAACTAAATAGTACAAATATGAACATCTATTTAAGTTTTTTTAATATTTCTTTTTGTAGTATAAATATTTCTATTAAATTTGCACCCCAATCTGGTTAAAACTAGATGATGGTACCTTAGCTCAGTCGGTAGAGCAACAGACTGAAAATCTGTGTGTCCCTGGTTCGATTCCTGGAGGTACCACTTTAAAAGCCCCAAACATTGTTTGGGGCTTTTTATTTTCAGTAGTTTTTAAATTCTTCTAGTAAAAGCTAGTTTATAAGGAAATTGATAGGCGTGTAAATGTTTTTTTGAACTTTACTTAACTATTCTCTTTCAATCAAAAACTTTTGAGTAGCCATTTGTTTGTCGTCTAATATTACTTTTAAAATATACATCCCTGCTTTAAAATCGCTTACAGGTATTTTCAAATTAAAGTCAGTGGTTTGCTGCTGATACAACAGTTTGCCAAATGTATCGTATACATAAACAGTTTTTTCGTTCACTAATTCTTTAAAGTCAATATTTAAAAACTGACTTGCTGGATTGGGAAAAATAGCTAATGGTTGCTCGGTGATAGCTTCAATACCAGTGCATGTGTTTACGATGACAAATGTATTAATGGTTTTTGAACACCCATTACTTGTACCAGTAATTGAATATAATGTCGAAACGCTAGGCGTAACTACTATAGAGGGGCTGGTTTGTCCAGTGCTCCAGCTGTAGGTGATCGCTCCGTTTGCAGTAATGCTGGCGGTTTGTCCTGCGCAAATAGTTTGTTGTGTTGCCGTTAAATTTGGTAATGGTACTACCGTTATGGTTTGTGTAACCGTGTTGCTGTTACCAAAAGAATTACTTGTGTTTAAACTTAATGTATATGTTCCAGGATTGTAATAAGATGCAATAACATGTTGTTGAGATGATGTACTAGGTAATGCACCTGTTAAAGTCCAGTTCCATGTTGTGGGAGCATTGCTTGTATTATCTGTAAGCGTAACACTTTGTCCTGCACATATAGTATTTGACGACATTGCAAAATTAGTAACGGGAGGTGTGTTAGTTAAGGCATCGTTGCGATTGTACCAAATAGGAGATGTCCAAATAATATCACCATCGTTTTGAGTAATTTTTAAATAGTAGTAGTAAGAACTATTGTTGGCTATGTTATGTGTGTAAGATAAATTGGCGGTGTTAGTTACTGTTGTTAAAACGGTAGGGTTACTTCCGCTGCCTGGTACGCCATAATATACTGCAATAGACGAGACAGTTTCAGATGCGTCAGGATCTGTAACGTTAGCTACTAAAATAGGTGTGCCAGTATAGGATAGTATGCTGCCCATGGGATTGTTTTTAATACTAAAATTTACTTTCACATTCCAGTCATCTGAACTGTACATACGCATGTGGCGAACAGCATCTAAAATATCGTTACGGCTAAGGCTTGGAGCTAATACTACTAAACGACCAGCTGTTTGTTTACCAAATACTGAATTATGTGTATCGTGATCAAGGCCTACTCCTAAATGATATCCTCTTTTTAGGGCATCATTATATCGAGCAATGTAAGTGCTTGTAGATGGGTTTGAATACGTGTTATTCGTAGAAGTGGCAGGCCCGCTACGAGCTGCTAAACCAACTATTGCATTGTCAGAACTTAAATCATACGGATTTGTAAATAAATTACTGTAATCAGTAGAGGCAGGATGTGCTAAGTAGGCAAAGGAGTTTGGTTTTTCATTTATTTTTTTCCAAAGGTTTGCATAATCATTTTGAGCTACATATACATCGTAGTCGTTGTTGTCCCATCCTATCAATGAATCATAGCCATATACAATCACATGACCACCACCAGAAATAACACCCCATTCCATTCCATATAAAGCAACAAACGATGAGGTGGTTGCAGCAAGTGCATCTGCTATACCTTGATGAAAATGACTAGGGTTAGTCATACCCGCTGATTGGTGGTTGTGTTCTGAAATGCCATAAAAATCTAAATGCTGAGCTGTTTTAGCATAATTAAAATCTTGTATAGGTTTGGTAATGTGTGAGGTTGTACTGTCCTGATTACCGTCAGAATAAGAAGAATGAGCATGGATATTTCCAAAATAGTAGTTGTAGGTTTGTGCGTTGAGATTAAGAACGTTTATAAGGAATACGCAACAACAAAGGGCAATTATTTTTTTCATGATTAAAGTACAAATAGTGAATGATAAAGATAATATATATTGTTGTAAAAGCCTGTTGCGATAGGTATTTTAACAACCTTGTCACTTCAGAATTACTTCATAATGTTTTAATATTGATTTGTTTACTGGTGAGGGATATTTAACCACTTATATTATAAAGTCAACCACTTGCAAAGTGGTATAGCTAAAAAGCAACTGCTTATCCTTTTTATCGTTCAAGCACTTAATCTAACCAATTAAAAATTTTGAATTATGAAAACTAAAAGTCTGTTTATTACTATTGCCGTATTGATGCTAGCTTGTCAATCTAAAAAAGACATCGATCAAACAAATGATAATTTTGATACAACAATTATGGATTTATCACTGGCAGAGGCGCTACCAGCTTGTTCTCCGCCACCAGTTCATACAACGGTCAAATTTGTGCCACCTGTTATTAAAGATAATGCTATGGAAGAAACAGCAACTACTGGCTCTACTAAAAGCACACTCTTTAAAAATAAAAAAATCATTAAAGATGGTAATATGTCTATTAAAGTGAAAAATATAGAGCTTGCGAAAAAGCGAATGGACGTTATTGTAAAAACATTTAATGCGTATTACGAAAACGAAAGTTTTATAAATAATGACGAACAGTTATCTTATGATTTAAAAATAAGAGTTCCTTCTAAACAATTTGAATCTTTTTTACTAGAAAGCGAAAAAGGAGATGGTGAAATTATTCAAAAGAACATTAATGCCAGAGATGTTACTGAAGATTATGTTGATGGAGAAACTCGATTAAATAGCAAACGCGTATTCAGGAATCGTTATAACGAATTATTAAATAAAGCTGGAAAAGTTGATGATATATTAGCTATTGAAGAAAATATAAGAGCATTGCAAGAAGAAATTGAAAGTCAGGAAGGACATTTGAAGTTTTTGGATGACCAGGTAATGTACAGTACGTTAGAAATTAATTTGTTTACAGAGAAAGAGATCACTAAAACTCCTCAAGTTGAAGAAAGTTTTTTTCAACGTTTCAAAAGTAGTGTCAGTAACGGTTGGAATTTATTTGTAAATGCTATATTGTGGTGTATTACTCAGTGGACATGGATTGTATTATTTTTGGTGTTTGTTGTTTGGGTTCGTTGGTATTTAAAAAGACGCAACAAATAAATAAAAGCTGATTTTTGAATTATTTGGAAATGGTGGAGAGTACTAATAAATTATGAACATTTATTTCTATTAATACAAAAATTAATATCTAGAGATGATTATCTTTATCTCTAACTCTAGTTATGACATTTAAAACTCAACATATACTTCTCATAGGCACTGTTTGGCCTGAGCCAAACTCATCAGCAGCAGGTAGTAGAACCATGCAGTTAATTGAACAGTTTCAAAAATTAAACTGGAAAATCACTTTTGCTTGCGCGGCTTCGGATAGTGAGTTTAGTATTGATTTTAAAGTCTACAATATTGATAAAATAAACATCGAACTCAATAATAGTAGTTTCGATGATTTTATTAAACAACTGCAACCAAGTATTGTGTTGTTTGATAGGTTTATGATTGAAGAACAATTTGGTTGGCGCGTTGCCGAACATTGCCCAAAGGCTTTACGCGTGTTAGATACGATTGATTTACATAGCTTACGGTTAGCACGCCAACATGCTCTTAAAGAAAAAAGACAATTTGTAATAGATGATTTATTGACTACAGATGTTGCTAAGAGAGAAATTGCTAGTATTTATCGTTGCGATTGCACTTTAATGATTTCAACTTATGAAATGGAAGTGTTGCAACAGGTATTTCATATTCAAAAAGAAATTTTACACTACACGCCTTTTTTACTCAATCCTATTGATGAGCAAAACAAAGCTCAATGGCTATCTTACGAAAACAGAAAACACTTTGTAACTATTGGTAATTTTTTACACGAACCAAATTGGAATGGGGTTTTATTTTTAAAAGAAGAGATTTGGCCTCTCATTAAAAAACAATTACCTGATGCGGAGTTGCATGTTTACGGCGCCTATCCATCGCCCAAGGTAACACAGTTGCATCAACCAAAAGATGGCTTTTTAATTAAAGGTAGGGCAGAAAGTGCGCAAGTGGTGATGCTGAAAGCAAGAGTATGTTTAGCGCCTTTGCGTTTTGGTGCTGGACTTAAAGGAAAATTAATTGATGCAATGGAGTACGGCACACCAAGTGTAACAACTAGTATTGGAGCAGAGGCCATGCATGGAAATTTAGAGTGGGCCGGTATAGTAGCTGATGATGCTGAGCAATTTGTAAATGCAGCAGTTAAGTTGTATGTAGATGAAAATCTTTGGAAGAAATCGCAGATACAAGGAGCTGTCATTGTCAATCAAATTTTTGAAAAAGAACAACAAGCTCAATTATTAATTGATAAGCTATGTTTTCTACAAAATAATATTGAAACACATCGTCGTTATAATTTTATAGGACAAATGTTAATGCATCATACCATATCGGGCACAAAATATATGTCGCGCTGGATTGAAGAGAAAAATAAAAAGCCCTTGTAAATCACAAGGGCTTTTTTAATTTTTAATAATTTTAATTAGTCATTACTGTTTCCAGTAAATCTTAGAATCATGTATAGTAAGGAGGCAATTGACCCTAATGCAGATATGATATAGGTGTATGCTGCCCATTTCAATGCGTCTTTTGCTTCATCATGCTCTGAACCAAATGTAATGCCGGCATTGTTGAGCCAAGTTAAAGCTCTGTTACTAGCGTCAATTTCTACAGGCAGAGTAATTATTGTGAATAGAGTAATTGCTGATTGAAGTATTATAAATAACAACATAATTGTATTACCTAAATTAGGAAGACTGTAAAAAGCAAAAGCTAATACAAAAGATAGAAACCCCATTGCAGTAGAGGCAATTTGAACAGCAGGAACCATTTTACTTCTTAAAGTTAGCCATGTGTATGCGGTGGCATGTTGTACTGCGTGTCCACATTCATGAGCAGCAACAGCCGCCGCTGCAACATGTTGCCCATAAAATACATCGTGACTCAAATTAACTGTTTTATCTTTAGGGTTATAGTGGTCTGTTAATTGACCTTCTACGCTTAATATTTTTACATCAAAAATCCCGTTATCGCGTAACATTTTTTCTGCAACCTCTTTTCCACTTAATTTGCTAATTAATTTTTCTTGAGAATATTTTGCAAATTTTGATTTTAACCTAGAACTAACTAGTAATCCTATTAGCATAAAAACACCACTAATAATCATTAATCCAATATTGTAATGCATATTGTTTTTTTGAGTGTAAAATTACTATAAATTAAAAAGTTTAAGATGTAAAAAATGCTAAATCTTTATCATGAGTTGTAATAAAAACATACGTGGTGCTCTGACGTCGCCTGGTCTTAAGCTGTACTCGGCATTAAAAGCATTGTTTACAATAAACGATGTTTTCATAGCTTTTGTTACTTGATACGAAATTCTAAAATCGTGCACCCAATCACCTGTCCAGCCTACAATTTCTTTTCCATTTACTTTTACTGAAACAGAATTTCGATGTGTGTCTCTATACTCTGGTAAGCCTGGTAAAATATAGGTAGAAGGAATACTATCCCAATAAATACCATTTTGTGGTTCGCTATATTCATGAAGCACACTTTGTAAAAAACGCTTATCCATGTTTTCCATTAAACTATAAAAACGTGTACTCCAACCAATTGATAATTTTTTATAGTCTAGCTGAATATCAGATTTAAACAATTGTTGATTTCTGTACTTTAATACTTTTAATCCTTCAATACCTAATGTGTCTTTTTTAGGGTCGTAATTTAAATAGATAGGGTTAGTATAAGTGAATCCAATAAGTGTAGTTACATTTATTGGTCCCATTTTCCCTGTTCCTGTTACCGAAGCATCAACCCCATTAATACGCGCACTACCTACATTTTGAGATTTAAAACCAGCATATTGTCTATCTTGATAA
>JBBIUW010000164.1:0-6181 GCA_037440045.1 Sphingobacteriaceae bacterium | reverse complement strand
CATTGATTACTCCATACAATTTCATAGGGAGATTTAAACCCTTTTTTATAACCTGATGATGCTGATTTCCCTTTCCATCCTTCAAGTCCAAGACGAAAGCCACCAACACCTGCAAATAATTCTACGACTTTAATTTTATTTTCCATTGTAAACAGTCTTTAAATATTTTACTTTTTCTTCTGCAACTTTTAGAATACTTAAATCAGCTTCTTCGTCAATTATTTTATAAGCAATTTGATCACTCAAAAAATCATTTTGCAATTCTTTTTCATCAACCGTAAAGTACTCAGCAACTTGCTTAATAATTTGTTTTGTTGGTTGTCTTTCGTTGCGTTCAATTTTAGCAAGTAAAGAAGTATCGATATTAATTTGTTCAGCAACAGATTTGAGTGTTAAACCTGCAGCTTCTCTCAAGTTTCTGAGATGTTCTCCAAAAGATTTTGTTTTTTTTATTGTCGCCATATTGGTCAAAATATGTCCAAACTTAATAAATAATATTTTATGGACAAAAAAAGTCCAACGAAGTTTTCAACAATAGTCTGTCTAACTATGCCGCATAACGTATTGCAGCTACCGAAAGTGCGGTTGAAACCGCTGTCTACCGAGAAGCTACTAACAAAGCTAAATGTTTATTGGACATTTGCAAAGCAAAATAAATGTCTTTCGCGAAGCGGCCTTGTTTGCAAATGCTTTGATTTCAGCCCGCATTTTTGGTAGGTGCTGTTATGTGTAGTGCTTAGCCAGTTGGAACTAACGAGCAAGAAAAATAGCGCTTAGCAGCTGTTAGCTGCTGGTGCGTCTACTGTTACTTAAAAATAAACTCATATATAGATGGGTCTTGACTTGAGTATTCTATATATACTGTGTCGCCAACTTTTACAGATTCTAAGAAGTCATTTTTAGAGTTGTATGAATAATTTGCAATATATGAGTATGTGTCTACATTGAACTTAGCTTTAAAGTCATAACCTGATTTGTATGGCTTTTTTTCTATAATTACTCCAGTTGTCTTGCGTTTGTAATGGTCTAATTGGTAGTTACGATACAGAAAAAAAGATATAACAATAGTCGGTATTAATACTATTGCAACCCATGCCATTTTTCTTGTTTTAGTGTCTGGTCGGCATTTAGCATAGTTTGCGTCGTCAAAATGGTTTACTTTTTCTGTTAAATTGTCTGCCTGTCGATGTCTGTTGTGTCGTCCGCTACGCTTGCACCTAACGGAATGCAGCTACAACTTGTGCGAAGTTTGAAACACTCGTCTGCCGAAAACTTACAACGAAGATAACTGCTTATTAGCCATTTGCAAAATGAAAAAACTTTCTACCGAAATTTTTGCAAATGCCTTGTACGTCTGCGAGCGTAAGTTGTAGGTGCTGTTATAGCCAGTAGTTTTTTTCGAGTTACGCTTTCTTATTTTCTTCTTTATTTTCTTTTGTCTTGAAACAAAAGAAACAAAAATTCAAGGCGAAACGCCAAATCCGTTTTTTGTCGCACAATTCCACGCGTCTGCTCCGCCCAAAAAACTAGGATTTCGCACCGTTTCGCCAAAACCTACCGCACTATTACTAACTTATGGAATTGCCTGCAAAAAGGTCGATAAACGATATGTTGTCTAAGCACAGCTAAGCCGAGTTTTGTATGCGTCTTGGAAAGCGTTATTTTTAATGGTCTGAGCGACTTGCTAAATTTGTTTTTCTAAAAGTCAACGAATGACTGTCTGCCGAAAAGCTTGATTGAAAATAAAATGTTTTTGTTTTTTCAAATGTTTGTCTTGGAACTGCAAGACAGTCTATCGATGACTTTTCTATGCAGTTTGGTGATCGTTCTGCTATTGGCTATAACTCTCTTATAGTAACGGTTCTTTAATTGAAAACTGAAGATAGCATACATGTTTTTGTTGTATATGTATAGTTTTTATTTTAAGCATACAGTCTTTGTGTATTTTTACCCCTTCAACTTAATCAACGCAAATACAGAGTAATTCAGCATGTCCATGTAATTAGCATCAACACCTTCGCTTACGATGGTTTGTCCTTTGTTATCTTCAATTTGTTTTACACGGAAAATTTTCATTAAAATCAAATCTGTTAATGAGCTGATGCGCATATCTCTCCAAGCCTCGCCGTAATCATGGTTTTTGTCTTCCATCAATTGCTTGGTTTGTGTTGCATATTTGTTGTATAGTTGCTCAACTTCCTCGTATGGTAATTCTAATCTTGCATCATCTTTTAATTCTAACTGAATTAAAGAAATGATACAGTAATTAATAATGCCAATATATTCGCCGGTAATATCGTCGTTTACTTTTTGAGTACCTTTTTCTTCAATGCTCTTAATACGTTGCGCTTTAATAAAGATTTGATCGGTAAGCGAAGTAGGGCGTAGGTTACGCCAAGCTGTACCATAATCTTTCATTTTCTTTAAAAACAAGTCTTTGCATAATTTAATTGCCGCGTCGTATTGAGAAGAAGTTGTGTTCATTTTATAAATTCTGTTGTTTGTCTAAAATTTACTAATTATGAAATATTATTGTTACCTTGAACTTAATAATCGTAACTAGTGCACGCTAATTTAATTAAAATGACCAAAACGTATTTAACAAATGGTAAACAATTGAGCTTTGAGAAAGCCCAAGTGATGGCTATTATTAATATTACGCCTGATAGTTTTTATGATGGCGGTAAGTTTTCGTCGGTAACAGATATTGTTAAAGACGCTGAAATGAAAGTTGGTGAAGGCGCTACCATTATTGATATTGGTGCAGCTTCATCTCGCCCAAAAGCTCCAGCTGTTTCTGTAAAAGACGAGATTTTTAGATTAAGAGAACCTTTAACCAAACTGCGTAAAGAGTTTCCTAAAATGTTGATTTCGATTGATACCTATTTATCGGAAGTTGCAGAATTTGCTATTGATTTTGGGGCTGATATTATCAATGATATTTCGGGTGGAGAGATAGATGATAAAATGTTGGATGTAGTTGCTAAGCATCAAATTGCTTATGTATTAATGCACATGCAGGGTACACCACAAAATATGCAGTTAAATCCAACATACGAAAATGTGGTAAAGGAATTAGGAGATTTTTATAAATTAAAAATTGCCGATTGCCAAAGAAAAGGATTTGATAAATTAATTATTGATGTTGGTTTTGGCTTTGGTAAAACGGTAGAACATAATTATGAATTACTAAAACATTTACACGATTTCACTGAATTTGGTTTCCCCATTTTAGCGGGGTTGTCGCGTAAATCAATGATTAATAAAGTCATTCATACCTCGCCAGTAACAGCCTTAAACGGAACAACAGTATTAAATACTATAGCTCTGCAAAACGGTGCTAATATTTTACGTGTACACGATGTAAAAGAAGCCAAACAAGCGATTGACTTGTTTGAGTTTTATAAGGGAGTGTAGGTATTACATAGATAATTCTATGTTTTCTCTTATTTTAGCGTACATTTTTGCACTTATTTTCTGTTCACCTTTTGTATAGTGTAGCGGAAGATTTTTTTCAAATGTATATCCACTTTTTAATAAAATTTTTTCAGAAGCCAAATTAAAATCAAAAATTGGAGCCTCTAGTCTTTTATAATTTAAAGTTGAAAAGCAATAATCTGAAAATCCTAATAAAACCTTTGTCATTATGCCTTTATTGCGGAAAGGTTTGCCTATCCAATAGTAAACTTCATTTATGTTTGAATTAAGACCATATGGATAATGAAGACCAATGTGCCCCATAAATTCATTATCGCTATTACAAATTACCCAATTTTTTCTTTGGTTATTTATTATTTCAAAATTTAGATTGAAGTTGATATTCGCTTCTGCATCAGATTCGGTATAAGGGAAAGGAATGCGAAGAGTTTGTTTGTAGATTTCCTTGTCGTTAAGAAATTCAACAAGAGAGTGCTTATTATCGATAGAACTTTTAGTTAAGTAAATATCTTTGTCTATGATAATTTTTGAGTTCATTTAAAATTCACTAAATATTATTTACAAAATATCCATACCAACAAAATAGACTAGTATAAATAGGTTAATTTTATAAAATAGAGTTGTTTACTATTGAGCATTCCAGCCACCATCAACAGGTAATGCAGTACCAGTCATGGTTTTAGCTACATCAGAAGCTAAGAAAACTGCTAACTGACCTAATTCTTCAACGCTTACAAAATCTTTAACAGCTTGTTTCAATAACATTACTTTGCTAACCACATCGCTTTCGCTCATGTTGTGTGCTTTTGCCTGATCAGCAATTTGTTTTTCAACCAAAGGTGTTTTTACATATCCAGGACAAATAGCATTAGCTGTAATTCCAAAAGGAGCACCTTCTAGGGCAATAGTTTTTGTAAAGCCTACAATACCATGTTTACTGGCGATGTAGGCGCTTTTAAATTCAGAAGCTACTAAACCATGAGCAGAGGCAATATTAATCACACGTCCGAATTTACGTTCTTTCATGCCCTTCCAAACCGCTTTAGTTAAATGAAAAGCAGAAGTTAAGTTAATACCAATAATTGCGTCCCATTTTTCTTCAGGAAAATCTTCAATAGGTGATACATATTGAATACCAGCGTTATTTACCAATACATCAATTTTACCAAATTTAGCAACAGCATCGTCTACCATTTTTCTTAACTCAGCAGGTTGCAACATATTTGCATTGCTATACATTACTTCAATACCATATTGTTTAGCAACACCATCAGCAATTTCTTGTCCGTTAGTTTCTAAACCATTAAATACAATATTGTATTGTTTTGTTTTTGCAAATTCAATAGCAATACCTAGTCCGATACCGCTTGTGCTTCCTGTAATTAAGATTGTTTTCATTAAGAAGAGTTTTTAAAGTTATAATTACGAATTTAATACGAATGTACGAATCTGTGTATGATACGTTTGAAATCTAGATTCGTATATTCGTACTTATTCGTATTCAAATTAGAAATTTGGTTTTAACATGTATTTGCTATAGAAATCAACAATGTGTTTTACGGCTTCATCAGCAGTATCCACAATTTTAAATAAATCTAAATCAGATTCGTTAATGTTGTGTTCTTCGTGTAGCATCGTTTTTTTAATCCAGTCAATTAAACCTTCCCAGTATTCGCGACCAACTAAGACAACTGGGAACTCCGCAATTTTATTAGTTTGTACTAAGGTTAAAGATTCAAATAATTCATCAATGGTTCCAAAACCGCCAGGCATGCCAATAAATCCTTGAGAGTATTTTAAGAAAACAGTTTTACGAACAAAGAAGTAATTAAAGTCTATGCTTTTATCTCTGTCGATATAATCGTTTGGTTTTTGTTCAAATGGTAAATTAATATTTAAACCTACAGAGTTTCCTTTACCGCGTTTAGCGCCTTTGTTAGCGGCTTCCATAATACCAGGCCCGCCACCTGTAATTACACCATAACCTTCTTGAGTTAGTTTAAACGCAATCTCTTCAGCTAATTGGTAATATTTGTTTTCTGGTTTAGTTCTAGCAGAACCGAAGATAGATACACAAGGACCAATTTGTTGCATTCTCTCAAAACCATTTACAAATTCGCTCATGATTTTAAAAATCTTCCAGCTATCAGAAGCCATTACTTGATTTGTTTCTTTTGTAGCAAAGGCTCTTCTAATTTTTTCTTCTTTATCGTGGGTCATATATAATTTAAGTTTAGAAAGTTAAATAGTTTAGAAAGTATAAAAGTTTATTAATCAAAGTTAAAAAAGTTATTCTTTATTATGGTCAAACTTTTTAACTTTCAAACTTTCATAACCTTCTCAACTATTACAATTCTTTTTTCAAAAATGGTGCCGTATATCCTTTTTTAGATTTCACTAATTCTTCTGGGGTGCCTGTAAATAGTATTTCTCCTCCGCCTTTTCCACCTTCCATACCAACATCAATAATGTAATCAGCTACTTTAATGATATCCATGTTGTGCTCAATCACTAATACAGTGTTTCCGCTATCCACTAGTTTATTAAGTACATCTAATAAAATACGGATATCTTCAAAATGCAACCCAGTGGTTGGTTCATCTAAAATATACAAGGTATTGCCAGTATCGCGTTTACTTAATTCGGTTGATAGTTTTACTCGTTGTGCCTCGCCACCACTTAATGTTGTAGCCTGTTGTCCTAAAGTGATATATCCTAAACCAACATCTTGCAAGGTTTTTAA
>JBBIUW010000163.1:0-6208 GCA_037440045.1 Sphingobacteriaceae bacterium | reverse complement strand
AAGGATTCAACCATTACGAATCTTCTGTTAAGTTAAACAGAAAGCCTCGTAAAATTTATTTATACATTAAAGGTATTGAGTTACTTTGGGTAGATGGTTGGAATAATAACAAGGCGTATGTTAAACCTAATTCTTTCCCTTATGTTAATTTAAGTCTAGATCCTTTAGGTTCGTTAATGAGACAAGATCAACATCATACTTTAAACGAAATGGGGGTTGATTATTTTGCGAGTATTGTTGAGTTTATCGCGCTAAAAAACATGGAGCACTTTGACACTTATTTTAAGTTTGAAGGAGAAGAAAGAGTAAACAACAGACCGTGTTATAAAATCATTATAGATAATAAAGATTTTGGTTACGAAAATTATACAGTTGGTGATAAAGAAAGTATTACTTCTATAGCTAGAAAATTACACATTAGTGAGTATATGATTTTAGAAGTAAATCCAAAACTAAACGACTACTTTCATATATTAAAAAAAGGCCAAGTCTTAAAAGTTCCCAATGCATATGCTAAACATGTAACATTATATATTGATCAGCTTTATTTTTTACCAATTAGTATAAAAATATTAGATGATAAAGGATTGTTTGAACAATACGATTATCATTTTTTACAAGTAAATCCAAAAATTGAAGATGCGGAGTTTACTAAAACATATAAAGATTATAAATTTTAAGTCATAAACAATAATCTATCTTGTAGGTTATATTTACAAATGAGTGCAATCATAATTACAAAAAATACCGAATTAATGCAGCGAGTGATTGATGAAATCAAAACTTGTTACGATCCCGAAATTCCAGTTGATATTTGGGAGCTTGGATTAATTTATGAATTGGATTTAAATGACGACAATGAGCTTAAAATCACAATGACTTTAACTTCACCTAATTGTCCAGTTGCAGAAACATTACCAGCAGAGGTTGAAAATAAATTAAAGTTAGTTCAGGGTATTAAATCTGCTGAATTAAAATTGACATTTGAACCAACTTGGACAAAAGAAATGATGAGTGAAGTGGCTCAATTGGAATTAGGGTTTATGTAGCTTTAAAAATAAATAAGATGTCTGACGAAATCATAAATAAAGTAGCAAATAGCGGTTTAATTACGATTGATTTAGAAGAATTATATCCTAAGGGCGAAAGAGTGTTATTTGACATTAAACCTCTTTTATTTCACGAATTAATTTTAAAAGAAAAAGATTTCAGAGAGTTTATTAAAACTCACAATTGGAATCAATACCAAGATAAATTAGTAGCTATTACTTGTACGGCAGATGCTATTGTTCCCACGTGGGCATATATGTTAGTAAGCATTGCACTTGAACCATTTGCTAAAAAAATTGTTTTTGGAGATTTAGAAACATTGGAAGCCATTGCATTTAATGAAGCTTTACTGAGTATTGTGTACGAAGATTATAAAGATAAAAGAGTTGTTATTAAAGGTTGTAGCTCTTTACCTGTTTGTACAAATGCTTATGTTGAATTAGTTAGAGGATTAAAGCCTTATGCTAAATCTATCATGTACGGAGAACCGTGTAGTACAGTTCCTCTATATAAGGCACCTGTTGCAAAATAATTTTTGATGCTAGTAGAACAACTATTAACAGTTCTAACTAAACCTTAAGTATATTTAAGTAGTATATTTGCATCCTTGATTTATAAAACTAAATATTTTTTTACACTTACATTTTTAGTTCTGTTGTGTGTAATGTCTGCTCAAGAAGATGGAGGCAAACAGCTCAGAAATAGACGAAAAAACCCGTATGTAAAAACCAGAATAGGGTTTTCGCCAGTTGTTGGGCTTTATAAAGCAAATAAAAGTCATACTTCAAGCACAAAACCAAAAATGTCATTCAACATTTCTTTGAAAGAAGAAATTCGTTTAGATAGACATAATTTAAATTTTTTAATGGTAGGTGCAGAATATATGTTGCACGGTGTAAGCTTTAATTCATATTATTTTTATAGTGATAGTTTGCAATTATACACTCCTGAAAGGATGAGGTATAAATATAATTTAACGATTCATGAGTTAGATTTTCCTATTCAATTAAAACACTCTTTTCAAAAAGAAACTAATACTATTTTTTCGAGTTATATTTTCGCGGGCTATTGTTATCGATGGATTTTTGAAGGGCATTTAAAAGTTGATGAAGATGGTAATGAATTGGTAAATAAGTACGAAGCTTACAAGTTTAAAAGCCCAGCTTTTAATCCAGTTAATAGCTCTTTTTTTAATTTTGGTGCTGGTTTTCAAAAAAACACACCTTTAAGACATAACGCAGTATACGCCGAATTACAACTTAGATTTGGCTTATCTCCTTTTTATTTCAATGAGTCATTTGCTCCGTCTAGTATGTACACTAGTAGTCATTTTATTTTACTGACCGTTGGAGTTAAGATATAATGAATTTAAAACTTCATAAGCCACAACAAATTATATCTGGTAGTATTCAACTTCCAGGTTCAAAAAGTATTAGTAATAGAATATTGATTATTAAAGCTCTTTCGGGATTGTCGTTTGAAATAAAAAATTTATCAAATTCGGATGATACTAAACATTTACAAGATGCTTTAAAAAATTATTCTACACAATCATTAATAAACGTTGGCCATGCAGGAACAGATATGCGTTTCTTAACAGCATTTTTTTCTTTGCAAAAAGGAGTTTATGAATTAACTGGATCTGAAAGGCTGCAACAACGACCAATAAAAGATTTAGTAGAAGTACTTCAATTATTTGGAGCAAATATATCTTATAAAAACAAGGAAGGCTTTCCTCCGTTAGTTATTAATGGTTGTCAATTAAATGGAGGTAGGGTAGAGATGAGAGGTGATGTGAGTAGTCAGTTTATTACTGCTTTATTACTCATTGCGCCTTATTTTACGAATGGTTTAGAGTTAAGTATTAAAGGAGAATTAGTGTCAACACCTTATGTAAATATGACCGTCAGTATCATGAAAGAATTTGGTGCTCAAATAGATTGGAATGATAATATTATTAAAGTATATCCTGGAGTTTATTCATACTCACAAAAAAGTTATTTAGTAGAAAGTGATTGGAGTGCGGCATCATATTATTATAGTTTAGTTGCTCTTTCACCAGTTGGAACGGAATTAGTAATTAGTAGTTTACTTGAAAATAGTTTGCAAGCTGATTCGATTTGTAAATCGATATATGAATATTTTGGAGTTAAAACACTTTATCAAAATAATACGATTACAATTTCAAAACAATCAAATACAACAGTACAGTTATTTAAATACGATTTTATTAATTGTCCTGATATAGCACAAACATTAGTTTGTACATGTTTAGGTTTGCAAATGCCATTTACATTTAACGGACTACAAACATTAAAAGTAAAAGAAACAGATAGAATTGTTGCTCTACACAATGAGTGTAAAAAAGTTGGAGCTGAATTAATTATTACTGATAATTCTGTACAATGGGATGGTACGCAATCATTAAATAAAATTAACTCAGTTGTTATTGCTACATATAATGATCATCGTATGGCAATGAGCTTTGCTCCTTTAGGCTTATTATTAGAAAATTTAATCATTGAAAATGCTGAAGTTGTTTCTAAGTCTTACCCTGAGTTTTGGCGACATTTAAATTCTATTGGCATTAATCATTCTCAACAACAATGACATATACAGATATAATAAGTACAATTGGAGTTTCATTAATTCTTTTAGCATTTTTCTTAAATACGTTTAAGTACATTTCTGATAATGGAAAATTATATTTTATTCTTAATATAGTTGGCGGGGCTTTTGCTTGTTATGGCAGCGTATTATTACACTCTTTACCATTTATAATTTTAGAAGGAACATGGAGTGTAGTAGCTTTAGTAGGACTTTTGAAATCAAGAAAATAATATGAATGGCATTAAATAAAAAAGGGTGTTTCTGTTTAGAAACACCCTTTTTTAGTATTACAAATTGTTATTAGTGAATGATACTAATACGTTGTGTAAATTGTTCGTTGGCAGTTTTTACTTTCACAAAGTATAAACCAGATTCAACATTGTTTAAAGTCATTTGTTTAACAGAACCAGAATTCACATCTGTTTCATGAGAACTGTATACAATTCGACCTTGCACATCAGTAACCTCAATGTTTAATGATTCAATATCGTTATTTATTGAAATATTAAAATCACCATTGTTAGGGTTAGGATATACATTTATGTTAGCAGCAAGAGAAAGCTCTTCGATACCAGTACATGGATCAACAGCGATAGTTGTTGAACTAGAACCTGTACATCCACTTGCAGCATCAGTTTGAGTATAAGTAATAGTATAAGTACCATTACCAGATAGCGCAGGATAAAAAACAGTTCCAGCTGTATTAGTACCAACTCCTATTCCTGAATAAGTTCCACCAGCAGGAGCACCACCGTTTAATGGAATTGCATTAGCGTTTACACATACAGTAGATGCTGATACGGAAAGAGTTACTTTAGCTGGTACATTAACAGTTACCATTGTAGGGCAGCTTAATCCGTTACCATTACAAACTACAGTATTATCAGAAGCATCTGCATAACCTAATGTTTCAGCATTACCTCCAAAAGTAGTCGTTCCTCCTTCGTAATGGAAATACCAACGGCTATTCCAAGGATTATAAGTTAAACTTGCCATATCACTAAGTCCTGAAGGGAAAGTTCCTATTGATGTAACAGGTCCACTAGGTAATTCACGACGGTGAATATCATTATCGTTATTATCTCTATATATTGCAGAATATGTACCTGCGCATGAAGATTCTATTACACCCCAATCGCTCCAGTTTTCAGATCCATTAAATTGAGGATCGTTTAAATAACCTAAATCAGTTACATTTCCGTTATCTAAATCAACTACATACCAGTGTTGAGTATTACCACTGTAAAGACCTAGAATGCCTGTACCTGCGAAAATTCCATTTTGTCTATTGTTATTACCTAATTCAATAGTTTGTGATAGAGTAATATATTCATTAGTGAAGTTTAAGTTACTGTCTAATCCACGTAATGAATTAGCATAGTAAGTGGATGGATTTGAAGGGTCTACATTTGTATTTGTATTCCATAAAGTCCAAATATCACCATTTTGTAAATTAGAGAACATACCATCACGGATAGGAAGTGAAACACCAGATGAAGGAGTTAAGCTTAAATCATATCTTACAGCATGATTATCTCCATTTAAATATACATATTGTGGAGTAATAGCCATGCCACCTCTATCATCACCCGCTAAAATATCTTCATCTACAATGGCATAGTTACTACTTTTTACAGTGTCAATTTTGAAATTGTATGTTTTATCAGTTGCAGCAACCCAGTAGTTAGTTGTTTGTGTTAGACTTGGTGTAGAGAAAATTTTTGTTGTATCTAAAGAATTAGTTAATGCGGCATTTGAAAACCAAACAAAGTCGTTTCCATTTGCTGCATTTAAAGCAACACTGCTATTTTGACAAGCATACACAGTATTGTTTCTATTTACAATTGGTCTTATTCCAACTTGAATATTCACAGTGCCTGTTGAGGTACATGTTTGAGAATCTGTTGCGGTATATGATACTACATAATTTCCAGATGCAAGAGTTGATGGATTAAATATAGAACCAGTTACACCTGTACCAGAAAACACTCCACCTGCAGGTATACCTGTTAATGCTACAGTACCATTAGAAGAACAAACTAAAGAGTTAGCAACAGATATTGTAGCTATTTGAGCAGGAACACCTGATAAACAATAGTTATATATTAATTTTGCTCTAACTCGATTAATAGTACAGTTTGGATTGCTATTGTTCATGATTGTAAAAACAATTGAATTATTAGCATTCCAAGTGTTAATATTGGCTGCAGAAATAGCGAAAACAGCAGAATCTTCTGGGCTACAATTATAATTGTTATTGCCACCATTACCTACATAATTTAAAGTTTCATCATATACATCAAAATTGTCATATCCAAAATAACCTTCGTAGTATACAATTAATTTACCATTACCCCATGCTGTTGAAGGAGTGTTTGGAAAACTGAATTGTAAAGAATCTCGGAATCCAATAATTGTATCGTACATGTGGTTTGTCTCTTTAACAGCTTTACCCCATGAGGAGTATGTTTGAGCCGAAGAAACAAACGCAGAAAAGAACAGGAATACTCCTGCAGTTAATTGTAAAAGTTTTTTCATAGATTGATGT
>JBBIUW010000162.1:0-6242 GCA_037440045.1 Sphingobacteriaceae bacterium | reverse complement strand
ATTCAAAATGTCTGCCTTCAATTAAGTATTTAAAAGCATTTTTATCATCACGAATTGCATCTAACGTAGCAACTAATTCTCGGTAATTATTATCGATTAACCAGTTAAATGCTTGCACATCCCCATGAATGTGTTTCCCAAACTGCTCTATAACAAAAGTTGAATAATGTTTCATATGTCTAAATTGTTAGTTTTTATATTATCATATGGTATAACCAGTTTTGTCATTTGTGTTTTGGCAAACATGGCTATTTCATAATAGATATAATACAAATTCCAGCATAAAGTTAACTAAAAGTTTTATCAATTTCTATGATTTGCAAATCTTGTTTTTGGTTAAAAAGCGTTAACGAATTTTTTAAGACTAAATAATAGTTATATTTGTCAACTATTTTATAATTAAACTGTTTTATATGCCTACTAATACAAATTATGCAAAGTTGTCTGTTGGAACTAAAGCGCTTATTCTTTCTAAGCTCTATTATAGTGTTCTTAGTAAGAGTTTAGAAAACATTGATGTAGAACGTTATTATTCTATTTTATTCTTTTTAAATGAACATAATGGCTGTAATCAGCAATGTATTTGTAACAATTTGGCTATTGATAAAACAGCCATGGTTAAAGTAATTGATCATTTAATAAAAGTAGGATTTGTGGATAGAAACGTAAATCCAGAAGATAGAAGAGAACACTTTATTGTTTTAACTAAAAAAGGGCAAAAACAAACTGCAGAAATAGTTAAAGCTTTCAATGATATTGATAAAGAAATTTTTTCAATAGTGTCAAAAGAAGAACAGGCTGTATTCAATAAAGTGATGTGTCAGTTATCGAGTAAATTAAAAGAATTACCAGCTAATGATTTGTTTTTTAACTATAAACAAACCAGTAGAAAAAGAAAAAAGCTTCAGTAAATAAAGTGTCGTAAAATATTTAAATATATATCATGAAAAAAATACCAAATTGGATTATTGTAATTATTGTTTTGACAGTTTTAATTGCATCAAAATTTTTATTTTTCCCTAAAAAAGAAGATGCAGCAGCAGCTAAAGGTAAAAACAAAGGACCAGCTTCTGTGAATTATTTTGTTGCAAAATCAGTTGCGTTTAATAACGAAGTATTTGCTACAGGTAAAATTGGAGCTCTAAATCAAATAGATGTGATGCCTGAAGTAAATGGCAAAATTGTTTCGATCTTTTTTAAAGAAGGTGAAATTGTAAATAAAGGCAGTGTATTAGTAAAATTGAATGATGCAGATTTACAAGCTCAGTTATTAAAATCTAAAACACAAATAACTTTATCCGAACAAAAATTAGAACGCCTAAAAAAATTATTAGACATTAAAGGCGTTAGTCAAGAAGAGTTTGATATGCAACAAAACGAGTTAAATTCTTTAAAAGCAGATCAGGCTTATATATTAGCTCAATTAGCAAAAACATCTATTGTGGCTCCATTTACAGGTATGGTTGGTTTAAAAAATATAAGTGAAGGTTCTTTTGTAAACACATCTACACCAATTGTTTCATTAGTTCAAATAAAACCTTTGTATGTGGAGTTCTCTGTTCCTGAAAAGTATAGTAATTTATTTAGCAAAGGTATTGCCGTTAAATTTTCTAATGATACATATAAAGAACAGCAAACTGCAACAATTTACGCCATCGAACCTAGAGTAGATGAGTTTACTAAAACAATTAAAGCCAGAGCTAGTTATAATGGTAAAGAACATTTTTATCCTGGAAGTTTCGTAAAAGTGTTTGCAAATTTAGGTGCAACGCAAAATGCTTTAATGATTCCTACTGAATGTGTTATTCCTACTTTAAAAGGACAAAAAGTATTTGTGAGTAAAAATGGAATAGCAACAGAAGCTATGGTTACTATTGGTGTGCGTACGGATGACAAAATTCAAATTATTGATGGATTGCAGGAAGGCGATACAGTAATCACTACTGGCTTATTAGGTTTGAAAAAAGACAAGCCGTTAAAATTATTAAAATCAAAGAACTAATATGGATATAGCAGAATTAAGTGTTAAGCGGCCGGTATTAGTTACCGTTTTTTCTATCATCATTGTTTTATTTGGCGCCATAGGATTTAAATATTTAGGCGTAAGAGAGTTTCCATCAATTGATCCTCCTGTTATTACTGTAAGAACAAGTTATACAGGAGCCAATGCAGATGTAATTCAATCTCAGATTACGGAACCTTTAGAAAAAGCAATTAATGGTATTGATGGGATTAGAACGTTGTCATCTGCATCTAATCAAGGCTCAAGTGTCATCACGGTTGAATTTAATTTAAGTTCAAACTTAGAGGCAGCAGCTAACGATGTTCGTGATAAAGTGTCGCAGGCAGTTAAACAGTTACCTCAAGATATTGATGCACCTCCAGTTGTATCAAAAGCTGATGCGAACTCCGATCCAATTATCTCAATGACTTTGGTAAGTGATACTCGTTCGTTATTAGAAGTGAGTGATTATGCTGAGAATGTAATTGCTCAAAATTTACAAACAATATCAGGTGTAAGTGCTGTGCAAGTTTGGGGGCAACGTCGTTACTGTATGCGCATTAGATTAATGCCTGATAAATTAGCTTCTTATAACTTAACACCATTAGATGTAAAGTTGGCTTTAGATAGAGAGAATGTAGATTTACCTTCTGGTAAAATTGAAGGAAATACAACAGAGTTAACAGTAAATACCATCGGTCGTTTATCTACGGTTACAGAGTTTGAAACCATGATTGTGAAAGAAAATGAGAATAATATTGTTCGTTTACGCGATGTGGCTAAAGTTGAATTAGGTGCAGAAAACGAAGAAACAATATTAAAAGAATCAGGAACACCAATGGTTGGTTTGGCATTGGTACCACAACCTGGTGCAAACTATATAGATATATCTAATGAGTTTTATAAACGTTACGAAATATTAAAAAAAGAATTACCTAAAGATTATACAATCAATATTGCCTTAGATAATACTCGCTTTATCAAAAAATCAATTACTGAGGTTGGTGAAACACTTATTATTGCTTTGCTATTGGTAATTCTAATTATCTATTTGTTTTTTAGAGATTGGGTTATTGCATTTCGTCCTTTAATCGATATTCCTGTATCATTAATTGGAGCATTTTTCATTATGTATATGATGGATTATTCCATTAACGTTTTAACCTTGCTAGCTATTGTACTAGCTACTGGTTTAGTAGTGGATGATGGTATTGTTGTAACTGAAAACATTTTTAAGAAAATTGAAAAAGGTTTATTGCCAAGTGATGCCGCTATACAAGGAACCAGAGAAATTTATACAGCTGTTATTATTACATCTTTAACCCTAGCTGCTGTATTTATGCCTGTGATATTTTTAGAAGGCTTTGTAGGACGATTGTTTAGAGAGTTTGGAGTTGTATTAGCAGGTGCTGTATTAATTTCTGCATTTGTATCGTTAACCTTAACTCCTATGCTAAATGCTAAGTTGGTAAGAAAAGATCCTTTAAAGAAAAGTAGGTTTTATGTTTGGTCTGAACCATTTTTTGTTGCTTTAGATTCATGGTTTAAAAATTCAATCACTAATTTCTTGAAAAAAAGATGGTGGGCTATTATCATTCTTAAAGTATCAGTTATTTCTATTTTTTATTTTGGCTCTCAATTACAATCAGAATTATCTCCTTTAGAAGACAGAAACTGGTTACGTTTATCTATTACTGCACCTGAAGGAACATCGTTTGAATCTACAGATGCTTTAATGGATAGATTATCCACTTTTGTTGGAGATTCTATCCCCGAAAAACAAGTTTGTTTAACGGTTACAGCTCCAGGCTTTGCTGGCTCGGGTGCCGTTAATACAGGTTTTGTTCGTATTGCTTTAAGCGAGTCTGATAAACGTAAGCGTTCGCAAAACGACATTGCTAATTATATCAATAAAAATATTGCTCAGTTTCCAGAAGGGAAAGTGTTTGTAATCCAAGAACAATCTATTTCATCGGGCGGTGGACCAAGAGGAGCACTACCAGTTCAATTTGTTTTACAAACTAATGACTTTCAAAAATTAAGAGAAAAGCTTCCAAAGTTTTTAGAGTTAGCAAATAAAAATCCAACTTTTCAGGGAGTTGACGCCAACTTGAAATTTAATAAACCAGAATTGGTTATTGAAATTAACCGAGACAAGGCAAAGGTTTTAGGAGTAAGTATTGCTGATGTTGCACAAACTATTCAGTTAGCTTTAAGCGGACAACGATTTAGTTATTACATTAAAGGAGATAAGCAATATCAGGTAGTAGGGCAGGTGAACAGAGAAAATAGAGATGATCCAAGTGATGTGAAAGATTTATTTGTAAGAAATAGTAAAGGAGAGATGATACAGTTGGATAATATTATCTCTATAGTTGAAAGAAGTAGTCCACCGCAATTATATCACTACAATCGTTTTCAAGCGGCAACCGTACAAGCAGGCTTAGCTCCAGGTAAAACAATTGGAGATGGTATAGCAGCTATGAATGATATTGCAAAACAAGTATTAGATGATAGTTTTACCACGTCATTAACAGGAGCATCGAGAGATTTTTCGGAAAGTTCTTCTAATATTTTATTTGCCTTTGTATTAGCATTAATTTTAATTTACTTATTACTTGCGGCGCAGTTTGAGAGCTTTGTAGAACCTTTTATTATTATGCTAACTGTGCCAATGGCTTTATCTGGAGCACTATTCTCGTTATGGTATTTTAATGAGACTTTAAATATCTTCAGTCAAATTGGGATGATTATGTTGATTGGTTTGGTAACTAAAAATGGTATTTTAATTATTGAATTTACCAATCAATTAAGAGAAAGAGGCTTAACAACAACTAAAGCATTAGTTGCTGCCTCTACAGCGCGTTTACGCCCTATTTTAATGACAAGTTTAGCAACCATGTTAGGCGCTTTGCCTATTGCTATGGCATTAGGTGCGGGCTCAAAAAGTCGAATGGGTATGGGTATTGTTATTATTGGTGGATTATTATTATCCATGGTATTAACTTTATTTGTTATTCCTGCTATTTATTCATTTTTAGTAAAAGATAAAAAACATGATAAAGATGTTGTATAAAGTATTTGTAGTGTTATTGATTTTTAATTCAGGATTGTATGCGCAATCGGTATTAACAATTGATGAAGCCATTAAGGTGGGTTTAGAAAAAAACTACTCTGTAATGATTGTTAAGAACCAACAAGAAATCGCTAAACTTCAAAATAATTTTGGGAATGCGGGCATGTCGCCAACAGTGAGTGTTAACGGAAGTTTGAATTTAGCGAATATTAATTCGTATCAAGAGTTTAGTACTGGAGTTATTCAAGAAAGAAATGGAGCTCAATCTAATAATACTGGCGCTTCCGTAAATGTAGTTTGGATGGTGTTTGATGGATTGAAAATGTTTGCTGTAAAAAAACGTTTAGGTCAAAATGAACAATTATCTGCTATAGCCTTGAAGCAGCAAATGGAAAATACAGTTTATGATATTTTGTCTGCGTATTACCTGGTAGTTAAAACCAACGAATTAATTAAGGCATCCAAACAAAACTTAAATATTTATGAAGAGCGAAAAAAAATAGCTAAACTTAAGTATGAGTTAGGATCAGATTCGAAAGTTGATTTTTTATTAGCACAATCCAACGAAAATAAAGCAAAGAGTGCGGTTGTTCAATTAGAATTACAATTACTGAATGCAAAAACGAAGTTAAATACATTATTAAATAAGCCAGTAGATACTGATTTTCAAACAACAGATTCAATTATTGTTAATTATAACCCAAACATTGATGAATTGAAAAAGGAAACAACTAAATCAAATTCTTCTGTTTTATTATCAAAACAAAATGAATTAATGATTTCGCAAACTATTAAAGAAGCTCGTGCGGCTAATTTACCTTATTTGCAATTAAACGGAGCATATAATTTTACAAGAGCACAAAGTCAGGCTGGTATTGTGTTTTTAAATCGTCAAGCAGGTTTAAATGCCGGAGTTACAGCAGGATGGTTATTATTTAATGGAACTAAAAATAGCAAGTTGGTTAAGGAAAGAAACATTTTATTTTTAAATCAACGTTACGTTACTGAGCAAACTCAACTGCAGGTTGATGGACAAGTATACAATAGTTATAAAAGTTTTTTATTAAATAAATCAATTGTGGATTTAGAAAAGCAAAACTTACTTGACTCCAAAGAAGTTTTAGATGTGTCCATCGAACGTTATAAAGTAGGTAAAGCTAACTT
>JBBIUW010000161.1:0-6243 GCA_037440045.1 Sphingobacteriaceae bacterium | reverse complement strand
ACAAACAAAATGATTGTAGGAGAACTTCCTGAAAATTTAGATGTTGAAATAAAGGCAAGTGGATTGAAACTTATTTTTATTTTACTAAAAAAAGACATTGACAGGGTTATTGTTGATTTTAATTTATTAAAAAACAATGCTAAGTCCCAAGCATATTCTATTCGTAACGGTAATTTTAATCTTCAAGGTTCTATTAATTTTGAAGTTGAAATATTAAAAATACGTCCTGACACATTATTTTTCTCAGTTAATAAAGGTAATTCTAAATTACTACCTGTAAAAGCTAACTTAAATGTTACATGCCAACCAGGTTGTTCCATTATATCAAAAACAAATATTACTCCTGCTTATGTAACTGTAACAGGCGACAGTATAGATCTTAAAAAGATGGATACTGTATACACATACTTTTTAAATTTAAAAGATGTGCACCAAAATTACAGTTCTCCTATTTCATTAAAAAAGCCTTTTTCATCCATTAATTATAATGTAAAAGATGTGACACTAAGTTTTAATGTGGATAAACTAACTGAGTCTTCTGTGAAAATTCCAGTTCAAATCATGAATAACATTGGTAATGAAACTGTGAAATTGCTTCCAAATAATATTACTGTGAAATATTTAGTAGCAATGAAAGAGTACGAAAACATAAATAGTAGTTCTTTTAAAGCAATAGTTAAATATGAAGATATTCAAGCAAAGCAACCAAAATTAAAAGTAGAAATTATTCGTTCTCCATCCGAAGTTAAAATAATTAAAGTAGAACCTTCTTTTATTTCATATTTAATTTATAAATAATGCTGATAGGCTTAACAGGTGGCATAGGTAGCGGAAAAACAACGGTTGCCAAACTCTTTGAAACAATGGGTTGTCCCGTTTACAACTCTGATGAAAAAGCAAAAGAACTTTACTACAAGCCTGAAATTAAAAAAACCGTATGTCAATTATTAGGTGCAGAGTCTTATATCAATGAAAAAGAAATTGATAAAAATTACATTGCTCAAAAAGTATTTAATAATAAGGTTTTACTCAATCAATTAAATGCAATTATACATCCTGCCGTAAAACAAGATTTTATTAATTTTAAAAATAAATTTTCGCCACAAACACTTATTATAAAAGAAACAGCCTTATTGTTTGAAGCTGCTATAAACAAAGAACTTGATTATAGCATTTTAGTTACCGCTCCTACCGAATTAAAAATAAACCGTGTTTTAAAGCGCAGCGGTATACCTAAACCAGAAATAGAAGCGAGAATGAATGCTCAATGGAATGATGAACAAAAGGCACAAATGGCTAATTTTACTATCATTAATGATGATAATCTGCTTTAATACCTCAGGTTATCGATGTATTTAATAAACTTAAACAACATGCATAAACGAGATTATTTGGTTAAGCAATTTGAAGAGTTTGCTAAAGTAATGGCTGTTTTATTGGGTTTAAAAAAAGATGGTAAATACAATGAACTTGAAGAACTCATTAAAACATCAGTTACAAAATACACATCTACCGAAATCAATTATGTAGAGTCGATTGACGATTCTGTTTTGATAAATACTTTAGTAGAGGATAAAAAACTAAATGATGAGCAATTAAAAATACTAGCTGACTTGTTATTTGAAAAAGCAGAATTTTACTCCCATCATCATCAAACTTTAGAAGCTAGTAATTGCTTTAAAAAAGCAAAAAACATTTATATTTTTCTTAAAGATAATGCCACTCTTAGTTACTCACTAGACATGCATTATAAATTAGAAATTCTAAATAAAATAAGCTTTTAAATTAACCCAAGTAATTTTTCTAAATGATGATAATCAATTCCAAAAAATGCTTTGGATTGCTTTATTTTCTGTATAATTTCTTGTTTCTGACTATCTGTCTTAGATTTTTTTTCGGCAACAATCATCACATTTTTAGGAGTATGTGCCTCGGAAATAAACTGAAAAACTTTAGTTGAATATCCACAATATTCTAATATTAGAGCACGAATTCCATCTGTTACCATTTCAGCCTGACGCTCTAAAAAGATGCCATGCTTTAATAAAAAATCTAATTCATTTTTAGTTTTATGTTTTTCAATCTCTCTTCTTATTTGTTTATGACAGCATGGAGCAACCACAATTAAATCTGCATTAGCTTTAATGCCCTTGTAAATAGCATCATCCGTTGCCGTATCACAAGCATGCAATGCAATTAACACATTAATATCGTTAATTGCATAATCCATAATTGTCCCCTCATTAAAGCGTAGATTTTTAAACCCCGATGTGACTGCAATTTGGTTACATAAATTCACCAAATCCTTTCTAAATTCTACTCCTACAACGGTTGTATTTATATTTAAAACATTACACAAATAATCATACAGTGCAAAGGTTAAATACCCCTTTCCCGCACCCATATCAATAACATTAACGTTTTTTTTCTGAGGTAGATTTTTAATTAAAGGGCTTAATAATTCTATATAATGGTTAATTTGTTTGTACTTGTCTTGTGCACTTGGAATAATATTCCCTTTTTCATCTGTAATTTTAAGTAAATGAAGATATGACTTACCATTTGATGCAATCAGTCTGTTTTTTTGAATATTATGTTCTAACGAAGGTAACTGCTGGTGCGTTGGTTTATTTTTTCTTAATGTAGTTTTATCATTATTGGAATTTTCAAACACTACATCTTCATTAGTTGTAAACAGTGTAGCGTGCCTAAAATCTCCTTTAGATAAAAAATCATTAACCATTTGAACACCTTCATCAGATGTATAATTTTTTACAATATCTTTAGTTTGGTATCTGTATGTAAAACTCAATTTATCTTTCTCTTTGATACGAGTTTTTTTAACGTACACATTTTTTAAAGCTTCAATATTGCCTTTGTAGTTTGCTAATGACAGTTTTACAAAAGTATTATTTAACAAAGCTGTTTTAAAAGAATCTGCAAACTGTGTAAAATGACTCATTGGAATTTAAGATTTAATAAACGAGAACGAAGATACATTATCATTGTTAAAAAATGAGTAAAATTTATAAGCTGAATTTATTTCTAACAAAAAATAGTTTGTATATTCGTTAATACTGACATATGCCTAAACTTATTTTCATATTTATATTATTTTCTTGCTTTTGTAAAGCTCAACAAAACGATTTTGATAAATATGGTCCATTTGGCTCTCAGGTTTATACAGATTTAAAAGTTGCCTTAGAAGTAGAGAAAAATGTATATAAAATGGATTTAAGTTATAAAAAACTTGAACCAAAATTGTATTTAAAGTTAGGTAAATTAAAGGATTTACAGGCTTTGAAACTCAGTGGAAATGAAATTAACACCTACCCTCCTGGATTTGGCGATTTATATAACTTGATATATTTTGCGAGCTATAACAATGAATTCGCAACTTTTCCACCTGACTTAAAAAAATTGGTAAACTTAAATTACATCGAATATTTTGCAAGTAAAATTGATAGTGTTCCTTCTGATATTGCTTATTTAAGTAGACTAAAAACTTTAAAAATATCATCTACCAACGATACATTAAAATTACCAACTACTTTAAAATATTTAAAAAACTTAAAAGAAGTAACTATTGAAAACTGCGTATTAGATAGCTTTCCAAAAGAACTATACAAAATACCTAATCTAGTATTTTTAAATATCACAAATGCTAACGTCTTTTATATTACAAAACACTTTGAAAGATTTTCTAATTTAGAAGTGCTGATCTTAGATGCCAATCAATTACAAAGCATCCCTTACGAAATTTACAAAGCAAAAAAATTACGTTTCTTATCTTTAAAAAACAATCATTTACAAAAATTACCCGATTCTATTTCTCAACTAGAAAACCTCACTGTATTGGATGTGAGAGGAAATGGATTTACTAAAGAATATATTGAAGAGTTAAAAGCTATGCTATCTGGCTGCGAGATTAGGTTCTGATTACGAATCATTTTACGAATATTCGAATCATAAGAGTAAACACTGATTTGTATATTCGTACTTATTCGTAATCAAACTTACTTTTTTATATTTTTCACTTATTAAATTTCTTCATAAATCCTTCCATAAACCAAGCTGGTGGTTGTATCGGTTTATTTTTCACTTTATCAATAAACACAAGAGTAACAGATCCTGTATTTAATAGTTCATTGTGTTGATTATAACATTCGTAATGAAAGGTAATTCTTACGCCAGGCATTTCTTTAACAGTAGTTACAATTCTCACTTCATCGTCGTACTTTGCTGGTTTTTTATAATTAACCGTTAAGTTAATAACGGGCATCAAAACACCGCTTTCTTCCATTTCTCGGTAACTAAATCCCAAACTTCGCATAGCCTCTACCCTACCCACTTCGTAATATTGTGCATAAACTCCGTAATACACAAAACCCATTTGGTCTGTTTCTCCGTAACGTACTCTTAACGTTGTTTCTGTTTTAATCATACAAATTATGTCTTATATTTAAAACATCAAATTTAAGTTTCTATTTCATGCAATTAGCAGTTAAAATATTCTTTTTTTCAGCAATTATAGGTTTATATGCTTGCTCAAAAAAAACGTCTATATCCAACATTTCCGAATCTCATATTGTTATTAATGATAATAAAGTTGATAGTAGTATTTATAAAGCCATGTTGCCTTACAAAAAAACACACGACGAACAAATGTACTCTGTGATCGCAAAAAGCGAAGATGCTTTAGTGAAAGCAGATGTAGAAAGTACGTTAGGAAACTTTTTTTGCGATGCTGTGATTTACGAAACAAAAAAGCTTCTTGGCAAAGATTCTGCAATGGTAGACGTAGCTATTTTTAATAAAGGAGGTTTAAGAAACTCGCTTCCAAAAGGAAATATAACTATTGGAAACATTTTTGAGCTTATGCCTTTTGATAATGAATTAGTGTTACTAAAATTAAGTGGAGTACAATTTAAAGACATGTGTTATAAAATTGTAGAAAAAGGAGGGATACCTGTAGGAGGTATGCGATTAATCATGAAAGGTTCTACACCTACTGATATTACTATAAAAGGCAAACCATTTGATGAGACAAAAGATTACTGGGTTGTTACATCAGATTATCTAGCAAACGGAGGCGATAGCTACAATTTCTTTAAAGATGCGAAAGAAAGAAAAGTGATGAATGTGCTTTTAAGAAATGTGATTATCAATTATTGTGAAGACATTACCAAATTAGAACAAGTTATAAAACCAAATTTAGATGGCAGAATTCAACTATCAAAATAGAAGAGATTTTTTAAAATACTTTATTGGCACATCAGCGGTATTAGCTGGTTTTCCTGCACTATCAAATGATGTATTAAAAAGCAAAGATTTATCTCGTTTAACTATTTTATATACAAATGATATTCATAGTCGTATTGAACCTTTTCCTAACAATGATCCCAAATACGCTAATAAAGGAGGGTTTGCAAGAAGAGCAGCAGTAATTGATGAATTAAAAAAAGAAAATGATAATATCTTATTGCTTGATGCAGGTGATATATTTCAAGGCACCCCTTATTTTAATTTATATAGCGGCGAGTTAGAATATAAACTAATGAGCATGATGGGCTATGACGCAACTACCATTGGTAACCATGATTTTGACTTAGGAATTGACAACATCACAAAGCAAATGCCTCATGCTAATTTTTCATTTATTAATTGTAATTATGATTTTTCAAATACGAGTTTACACAACAAAATAATCCCATATAAAGTATTTAATAAACAAGGTATAAAAGTTGGCGTTTTGGGATATGGAATCGAATTAGAAGGGTTGGTTGATAAGAAAATGTATAAAGAAACTGTTTACCAAAATCCATTACCAATTGCCAACGCTACTGCTAAATTATTAAAGCAAGATTTAGGTTGCGATTATGTGATTGCACTATCCCATTTGGGCTTTTCTTATAACGATAAAAAATTAAGTGATATGAGTATGGCTCCTCAAACCGAAAACATTGATTTAATTATTGGTGGGCATTCTCATACATTCTTGGATCACCCTGTAAAATTAGTAAACAGAGTAGGAAAAGATGTGTATGTAACTCAAGTAGGCTGGGCTGGAATTTGGTTAGGTAAATTAGACGTCTATTTCTCATATAATAAGAAAAAAATCTCACATAATTCAAGTAATAGAAAAATTTAAAAAAACAAGCCCGAAACGAAAATTTTTTGAAATTATTTATCGATTTTTTCCTTGCGAGATTAAATAATCAGTATATATTTACAAACTCGAAC
>JBBIUW010000160.1:0-6245 GCA_037440045.1 Sphingobacteriaceae bacterium | reverse complement strand
CACTTGCAAAGTAAGCTGTTTGAGCATCCGCGCTAATTACTAATGGACCATCTTTATAAACTGTATTAATTGGAAACCCGACGTTAACTGGTTTTGACCATTTATCGCCTTCTAAGGTAGATTTAAATACATCATAAGAACCCATAGATCCTTTTCCGTCAGAAGAGAAAAACAAAGTTTTACCATCTGGAGCTAAAAACGCACCAACTTCATCAAATTCAGTATTAATTTCTGGACCTAAATTTACTGGTTTACCCCACTCAGATTTGCTTATTCTTTTCACCATCCAAATATCTCCTCTACCATATCCTCCCTTACGTTCGCTTATAAAATACAAGGTTTTCCCATCTGGCGAAATACAAGCTCCTCCTTCCCAATACGAAGTATTAATTGGTTTTCCTAGAGGCTCAGGTGTTTTCCATTTTCCGTTTACAACTTTGGTAACAAAAACGTCTCCTCCTCTTGATTCATTATCATTGATGTCGTTTTTGTAAATAAAAATTTGTTTACCGTCTGGAGAAATACTTGTACATGCATCATGTGCGGGGGTATTTACATTTCCAGAAACATCCTCTGCTTGGTTCCATTTTTTATTAATTGTATCCCAATTAGAAATAAAAATATCTTGAAAAAACTTACCATCACCTTCCACATCAGTTGGCGAGTCGGTATTTTCTGGACGTCTTGTATTAAACACTAATTTTCTACCATCAGCACTAATACAAGGTGTTTGCTCATCGTATTTAGAGTTAATAACACTTCCTAAATTATCAATTTTCACGTCTATAGGCGACGCCATCATTTTTTTAGCATTATTACAGTGTGAAATGTAAACATCTACGTCTTCCATTTCTGCTGTTTTGGTATTTACAGAAGTTTTGTAGGTATTAAATTCAGCCAAAGCATCATCAATTTTCTCTTCCATTAGGTATATTTTACCTAAAACAAGATGAGATTCAGGTTTAACATCCTTATTAGATGCAATTGCTTTTTTTAAGTTTTCGGTTGCTAAATCGTATTTTTTTAACTGAAACTGACAAAAACCAACATAATGTAAAACACCTGCATCTTCAGGATTTTTTTGTAATACTTCCTTATAAATATTTAAAGCTCCAATATATTGGCCAGCATATAACTTTTGTTTAGCCAAAACCATCTTAACTTGGTCTCCAGCATCAAGCGCCTGAACATTTGATAGCAAGGCGAAAAAACACACGGATGTAATAAATCTCTTCATTTCTGTTTCTATATAAAATAAATACTCGTTTATAAATATATAAAAAAGGATTTAAACCTGCATTATTTGTGCAAAAAAATACCTTGGTTTATGAATATTCTGTACTTTTAAGGAATGAGTTCTATTGGATTTTACATAGCCCTACCCTTTCTTTATTTAATATCTATACTTCCGTTTCCTATATTTTACTTAGTATCAGATGGCGTATGTTTTTTACTTTACAGAGTGATTGGCTACCGTAAAAAAGTAGTTTATGAAAACTTAAAAAATTCGTTTCCTCAAAAAAGTCATGAGGAATTGAAAGCTATAGAGAAAAAATTTTACAAATACCTTGTCGATTTATTTTTAGAAACACTAAAAACATTAACTATTTCAAAAGAAGAAGCTATTAAACGATGTTCTTTTAATGAAAGTACCAAAACCATATTTAAAGAATTACATGATGAGAAAAAATCTTGTATTCTCGTAATGGGGCATTTTGGTAATTGGGAGTGGGCTGGTAATTCATTTAGCTTAATGAATCCACAACAATTATATGTTATTTATCATCCTTTGTCAAACAAACATTTTGATAAATTAATGTATAACATGCGCTCAAGATTTGGAACAAAGCTTTACGCAATGAAGGACACCATGAGAGAGATGATTAAAAACAGACACGAGGTAAGTGCAACTGCTTTTATTGCTGATCAAACTCCATCTCCAGAAGGCGCCTATTGGACCACTTTTTTAAATCAGGACACTCCTGTTTTTTGGGGAACAGAAAAAATAGCTCAGAAGTTAAATTATCCGGTTGTATATGTAACCGTAAACAGAGTTAAACGAGGGTACTATGAAGTAAATACTGAATATTTAGTGAAAGATCCAAAAAACACTAAAGAAGGTGAAATATCAGAATTGCATACTCGAAAACTAGAAAAAGATATTATTGCTCAGCCTGAAATATGGCTTTGGAGTCATAGAAGATGGAAACATAAAAGAAAAAAGCCATTGTCGGATTAGACAATGGCTTTTTTCTTTTTACATTAAATTTATTATTCAGCAGAATCAGCACCACCTTGTGCTTTTTTCTCTTCATTCTTTTTAAATGTTTTATTTAAATAGAATAGACTCTTTTCATCGTATCCAACACGTTTTATCATATCTATTAATTCATTTACACCTTTCTCTGATTGTTGTTGTTCTAAAACAAAAGCTTCTAAAAATTTAAATGTAGCAAAATCATTTTCTTCATATGCTAGCTTTGCTAATTTATTGATTGCAACTGTTACTTCATGTTCCAAATCAAATACATATTGAAATACATCCAATAAATTTTTCAACTTAACAGTTGTATCCTTTAATGGTTTAATATGAGCCGCTCCTCCGTAGGTATTTAAATACTTATAAATCTCAAGCATATGATTTCTTTCATCATTACTTGCATTATAAAAATACTCAGCAATACCATCTAAATTTTTCTCTTCGCACCAAGTAGCTAAAGTTAAATAAGCATTAGACGCATAAGCTTCTTTTTGTATTTGCTCGTTAAGAGCTGATTTGATTTTATTTGACAACATTGACAGTGTTTTATTAGGTTACACAATATTACAAATTTTAATACAAATTAAGCCCTTACCATATTTAAATTTATTTTTATGGAATATTAAATTCGTTACGTCTTATAATCAAATGAACAAGCAAAAAACATATTATCTCTATATTTTACTGAGCATTTCGTTATTCACACTTGCTCAAGATAAAATTACAGTGTTTGGAAAAGTGACTGACAAGACCTCTAATACGCCTATAACAAACGCGGCTGTTTATATTCAAAATTCCAATTACTCATCTACTACTGATGCAAAGGGGTATTTTAGTTTCAATATTCCATCAAAAAAGCACATATCAATTGTTTTCAAACATTTAAGTTATACTAGTAAAGTGAAAGAAGTTGATATTAATGACGGACAAGATTCTGTTTATCTTTCTGTTTCACTGGCTCAATCATATGCAATACTTGATACGTTTACTGTATACTCAAAACTAAAACCAGATACCTTAGTAGGCTCACCTAAATATAGTATTTATGATTTTGATTTTTACGAGGATAAATACATTCTTTTAACGGCAGAAAAATCTCTTGAAAAAGCAGAATTAAAATTAGCTGACGAATCAGGTAAAATTCTTACAACATATTTTGTTCCTAAAGAAGGGGGTGAAGCAAAAGAATTTTATCACGATTATATGGGTTATACAAATTTAGTTTGTAAAAATTACATCTACCGCATTAATATGTACCACGACAGATTTGTATTAATACCACTGGATATAAAAGATGTAAATGCATTTATAAAACCAATTATTGACACTATAAATGGAAAAATTATATTCACCGACTACTGGAAAGATTATCCATTGTTTAATTATTATAGCTTTAATGAGAAAGATAGTTTAAAAGAACAATTATTAACCATTGAAGATAAAGAATTGATGCATGCTTATAATTTTGAATACTACTCTCTTATGCCTAAAGAAAAATTAGCTGCCAGAAGATTAGCTATGGAGTATAACACCGACAAACGTATTATTGCCTCATTAATGAGTGGTTTCACTAAAAGCATGTTTTATGAGCCTTTATACGCACCTTTATATATCATAAAAGATACTATTTCTGTTTTTGACCACTACAAGGACCACCTCTATCATTTAGATAAAAACGGGCATAAAATTGATTCTATTCCCATTAATTATAATCACCCAAAAAATTGGAAGGAATGGAAAAATAAAATGCTAAAAGATGATATTGAAAATTTAATTTATGCGGTATATGATAAAAATGGGCATAAATACATTAAACAAATAAGCACACAAACCGGGAAAGCATTAGGGAAATACACATTACAATTTCATAGTGCGGATAAATTAAAAATTCATGATGGCTATATTTATTACATTTACAGACCATATGAAAGCACTCAGGAAAAGTTTTTTTATAGAGAATTGATTAAGTTAGAAAATAGTAATTAATGTTTTTTTATTGGATTTTTATTTGCATTTTCGTTACACGTAACAACTGCAAATGACAACTTTAAAAACACCTGTATTAACTATTATTCTGAGTGCTATTGCAGCCACTGTTCAAACTATATTAATTTCATTTATTGCATACAAAATAAACAGTCAGTTTGATTTAGCAATAACCTTATTATCTTTTTTCATATCTTTTATAATTAGCTTTTTTGTTATCTACTTTTTGTATAACAATATCATTTTCGAAAAAATTGATAAGCTCTATATTTTAGTAAAAGCTCAACAACCAAAAGAAATACCAAATACAGAATTTCAATTGGACGAAGTGGATGCCATTGATAGGCTTGAAGATGAAATTAAAAAACTAGCACAAGAACGATTAAAAGAAGCAGAACAGAACAGGAATTTAGATAGCTACAGAAAAGAATTTTTAGGTAATGTCTCTCACGAATTAAAAACACCAATCTTCAATATACAAGGGTATTTATCTACGCTTATTGATGGTGGTATAAACGATCCATCTATTAATGTAGAGTACTTAAAAAGAGCTGACAAAAGCGTTGACAGAATGATTCAAATTATTGATGATTTGGAAACAATTTCACAGTTAGAAGTAGGTACATTAGAACTTGAATTAGAAGTTTATGATATTGCTCAACAAATAAAAGATGTGCTAGAAGCACTAGAGCTTCAATCCAGTAAAAAAGGAATTAAGTTACAACTAGCAAAAAAATATGACAAACCTATTTATGTTAGAGCTGATAAATTTAGGGTTCGTCAAGTATTAGTTAATTTAATCACCAATAGTATTAAATATGGCAAAGACAATGGTAAGACAATCATTTCAATAAATTTATTTGACGAACAAGTTATTATTGAAATAAAAGATAACGGTATTGGCATTGCAGAAAAACATTTACCTCGTTTGTTTGAACGTTTTTACAGAGTTGATAAAGGCAGAAGTCGTGAACAAGGAGGAACAGGATTGGGCTTAGCTATTGTTAAACACATTATAGAGGCTCATGGAGAAACAATTGATGTGACAAGTACAATTAACGAAGGAACTGCAATTTCATTTACATTAAAACGAAATAACTAATACCCTAGCCAAATGGATTTTGCTCCACTCTTTCATAACTTTGCTAAGCATATTGCTTTAACAAAAACAGAAGAAAAATTCATTACTTCGATGTTAGAGTATAAACTTATTAAATCAAAAGATTTTCTGATACAACAAGGAGAAATATCAAAACACTCTGCATATGTATTAAATGGTTGTTTAAGAGGTTTTACGATTGATAGTAATGGGTTTGAGCATGTATTAAGCTTTGCTCCAAAAGATTGGTGGATTGCCGATATGTATAGTTTATTATCACAAAAGGCTGGCAACTTAAATATTGAAGCAATGGTTGACACAGAAGTTATTTTGATTTCAAAAATCAATCAAGAAAAAATGTATGAAAAAGTCCCTAAACTGGAGCGTTTCTTTCGTATTATAATCGAAAAATCATTGGTTGCATACCAACAGCGTTTAAATGATAATCTGAGTTTAACTGCCGAAGAACGATATTTAAAGTTTTGTAAAATATACCCTCAGCTTATTAACGATATTCCACAAAAACAAATAGCCGCTTATATTGGCGTTACTCCCGAATTTTTAAGTAAACTGCGCGCAAAACAGGCTCGCGCAAAATAAAACGATTTCTTAATCTAGATTAAGTATTTTCTACTTTTAGTGGTTGTACCTTTGATGTCACAAATCAAATCATTATGGACAGAAAAGAATTTTTAAAGAAAGGCTTATTAGGTACAGGAATGTTTGTAACCTCAGCAGCTTTAGGCAATGTTCTTAAAAATGACATTGACGATTCCGATAGCTATCGGGAAAAAGAATTGGACGTTATAGGATTTAATCATTTACCAAACACAACATCAAAAATTATGGCAAATTCAATATTACATAAAGCAGAATCCCGTGGTGATGCTAACCACGGAT
>JBBIUW010000159.1:0-6287 GCA_037440045.1 Sphingobacteriaceae bacterium | reverse complement strand
TATAGGTTACGGAACATATGAGGTAACAAAATTACCCATAGATGCAGTACCTGATATTACAAATAACCAAGTTCAAGTAATTACTGTTGCGCCATCTTTTGGAGCAACAGACATTGAACGTTTGGTTACATTTCCCATAGAACAAGCTAACAATAACATATCTGGTTTAAAAGAAATCAGAAGTTTCTCGCGCTTCGGTTTATCATTAGTAACTATTGTTTTTAATGATGAAACTGATATTTATTGGGCACGACAACAAGTAGCTGAGCGTTTGCAAAACGTAAAATCTCAAATACCACAAGGTATTGGTAATCCTGAACTAGGGCCAGTTTCTACAGGCTTAGGCGAAATTTACCAATATGTGGTAAGAGCAAAAGATGGTTATAAAAACAAATACGACGAAACATCGCTAAGAACAATACAAGATTGGTTAGTTAGACGCCAATTATTAGGTGTAAAAGGCGTGGCAGAAGTAAGTAGTTTTGGAGGAAAATTAAAACAATATGAAATTGCCGTTAATCCAAACAAACTGCAATCCTATAACATTACTATTCATGATGTTTTTAATGCCCTTGAACAAAACAACCAAAACACAGGAGGAACTTATATTGAAAAAGGACCTACTGTTTTATTTATTAGAAGTGAAGGCTTAATTGGAAGTGAAAATGACATAAAAAACATTTCCATTAAAGCAACTAATAATGGCACACCCTTATTTATAAGAGATGTTGCTGATGTAAAAATTGGGCATGCAACTCGATATGGTGGGCTTTGTTTTAATGATGAAGGAGAAGTATCTGGAGCTGTTGTGATGATGTTGAAAGGTGCTAATAGCAGTGATGTTATTAAAAACGTAAAAGAAAGAGTTGCGCAAATTCAAAAAACATTACCTGAAGGTGTGGTTATCGAACCCTTTTTAGATAGAACTAAAATGGTAAATAATGCTATTGGTACGGTTGAGCAAAATTTATTAGAAGGGGCGCTCATTGTTATTTTTGTATTAGTTCTCTTCTTAGGAAATTTCAGAGCAGGTTTATTAGTTGCTTCAGTAATTCCATTAGCTATGTTGTTTGCTATTATATTAATGAACACGTTTGGTGTAAGCGGCAACTTAATGAGTTTAGGTGCTTTAGATTTTGGGTTAATTGTAGATGGTGCCGTTATTATTGTAGAGGCCGTCATGCATCAGCTATCACATGGCAAAAAATTTAAATCCATTGCTCAATTAAATCAGGAGCAAATGGATAATGAAGTCAATCTATCTGCTAGTAAAATGATGAATAGCGCCGTGTTTGGCCAAGTCATTATTTTAGTAGTTTACTTGCCAATTTTTACATTGCAAGGTATTGAAGGAAAAATGTTTAAACCAATGGCGCAAACAGTTGCCTTTGCATTATTAGGTGCTTTTGTTTTATCATTAACCTATATTCCAATGATGAGCGCTTTATTTTTAAGTAAAAAAACAAAACACGCTCCTAACATTTCAGATAAATTAATGATTTGGATTGAGAAAGGTTACCAACGCACATTAGCTAAAGTATTGCGTTATCCTAAAATGGTTATTGCTACTGTGATTGGGTTATTTGTTTCAGCTGTAATTACTTTAAGTTTTTTAGGTGGAGAATTTATTCCTGCTTTAGAAGAAGGCGATTTTGCAGTTGAAACCAGAGTATTAACCGGTAGCAGTATACAAACAACTATTGAAAACACTCAAAAAACAGCACACATTTTAAAATCACAATTTCCTGAAGTGATTAAAGTTGTTACTAAAATTGGTAGTGGAGAAGTTCCAACGGATCCAATGCCTATGGAAGGTGCTGATATGATGGTTATTTTAAAAGATAAAAAAGAATGGACGTCGGCTCATACATTCCCAGAATTGGCTGAAAAAATGAATAAAGCTGTTTCTGATGTTCCAGGTGTGACTACAAGTTTTCAATTTCCTGTTCAAATGCGATTTAATGAATTAATGACAGGAGCTAAACAAGATGTGGTTTGTAAAATTTTTGGTGAAAACTTAGACACTTTGGCTAAATACGCTGAGAAATTAGGAGAAATTGTAAATCATGTTGATGGGGCAAAAAATTTATACGTAGAACCTGTTACTGGTATGCCAGAAATTATCATTGATTATAATAGACCCGCTATAGCTCAATACAATTTAAATATCTCAGATATCAATAAAGTTGTAAATACAGCATTTGCAGGACAAAGTACAGGATTATTATTTGAAGGAGAAAAACGTTTTGATGTGGTGGTAAGATTAAACACAGATAAACGTAATGATTTAGAAGACATTAAAAACTTGCTAATCCCTACTCCATTAGGAACTCAAATTCCATTATACCAATTAGCTAACGTGAGTATTAAAAATGGACCTAATCAAATACAGCGTGAAGATGCTAAACGTAGAATTGTAGTGGGTTTTAATGTAAGAGGAAGAGATGTACAAAGTATCGTTAATGAATTACAACAAAAAGTAGATAAACAAATTAAATTTCCATCTGGTTATTATGTTACATACGGCGGAGCTTTTGAAAATTTAAATGCTGCAAAACAACGTTTAATGATTGCAGTTCCTGTTTCGTTAGTGATGATTTTTATTTTATTATTCTTTGCTTTTAATTCTGTAAAACAAGGTTTATTGATTTACTCAGCTATTCCCTTGTCTGCTATTGGCGGTATTTTCTTTTTAGCATTAAGAGGAATGCCTTTTAGTATTAGTGCAGGAGTTGGTTTTATTGCCTTGTTTGGAGTGGCCGTTTTAAATGGAATTGTATTGATTGCCGAATTTAACCGACTTAAAAAAGAAGGTTTAAAAAACATGCAACGTATTGTGTTAATGGGAACTAAAGTTCGTTTACGTCCGGTTATGATGACTGCATTTGTTGCTTCATTAGGTTTTTTACCAATGGCTATAAGTAACGGTGCTGGCGCAGAAGTACAAAGACCTTTGGCTACAGTAGTTATTGGTGGATTAATGATTGCTACTTTCTTAACGTTATTTGTATTACCTATTTTGTATATCATTTTTGAAAAGGGAATGACAAATAAGCAATCTGCAATAAACAATCAGCAAAAATAAATCCATTAAAAATGAAACTATGAGCGCGAAAAATTTTAAAGAAACGACTTTATATAAAAAAGCTTTTACTCAAGCAATGGATATATTTCAAATTAGTAAATCATTCCCAAAAGAAGAGAAATATTCTCTTACTGATCAAGTTAGACGTTCTTCAAGAAGTGTTTGTGCTAATCTTGCAGAAGCATATAGAAAAAAACAGTACCCAGCTCACTTTGTATCAAAATTTTCTGATTGCGATGCAGAGAACTCCGAAGCTGGAGTTTGGATTGATTTTGCTTTGGCTTGTGAATATATAAATGTAGATTCTCATAAAATTTTAATAGAACGAAATGAAGAAGTTGGAAGACTCATTGCTCATGCTATTAAAAATCCAGAAAAATATTAATCATGAAAAACAAAATATTAAAAAAGTTACAACCTAAAGAATTGAGTTATTTGCTAATTTGCTTATTGACTATTGCAAATTGCCAATTCCTTATATCTCAAACTCCAATAAACCTGCAAGCAGCTATTGATACAGCTTTGAAAAATAACTTATCAATCAAAAATGAAAAATTAAAATCAGACTATCAGAAAAAACTCATTAAAACATCTGCGTCTATTCCTCAAACAAATGTGATGGGTGAATATGGGCAAATTAATAGTGCATTTTATGATAATCGGATAAGTGTCACTCAATCATTTAATTTCCCGACTGTTTATGTTAATCAAAAACGTTTGCTAAACGAAGAATGGAAATCATCTGTATTAAGTGTTTCATTAAAAGAAGCCGATACAAAAAAAATAGTAAGGGAAATATTTTACACTTATCTCTACTTAAAAAATAAAGAAAGCTTACTCCAAAAAAACGACAGCATTTACGCTGCCTTTTTAGAAAAAGCAAACCTTAGATTTAAAAGAGGAGAAAGTAATGTTTTAGAAAGAACTACTGCCGAATCTCAAAGAGGAGAAATTGCTATTCAATTAAAACAATTACAGCAAAGTCTTGAAATTACACAATTACAATTTGCTTTATTGTTAAATACAACTACTCGTTTTATTCCGAGTGAAGTAAATAATAAATTGGATTTAACTGTAGGTTTAGATAGTAATGTCGTTAATCAGCATCCGTATTTAAAAATCATGGAGCAACAAAAAAAGATATCTGGAATTAATAGAAAGTTGGAGAAATCTAAAATTCTACCTGATATTAATGTTGGTTACAACAATATGACGATGAAAGGTACTGGCTCCGATAACATCACGTACAACTACTCTACTCGATTTCAATCAGTACAAGTTGGATTAGGCATTCCTTTGTTTTTTGGTTCACAAAAAGCCAAAATCAATGCTTCAAAAATAACCCAACATATTAGCGATAATAATTACCTGTTAGAAAAAAACATTTTACAGAGTCAATATCAATCTTTAATAAATAAATATCAGGCTCATTCATCTACTGTTAATTATTACGAAAATACAGCACTTAACAATGCCAAGTTAATTTTTGAAACTGCTAACAAGCAATTTATAAATGGAGAAATAAATTATTTAGATTGGGTTATGTTAACTAACCAGGCTATCTCCATTCAATCCAACTATTTAGATGCTTTAAAAAATCTAAATGAAACCGTTATCCAAATCAATTATTTAATTACAAAATAAAACATATTATTATGAAATATATATTCATTATTCTTATAGGCGTAGCATTATTATCGTCTTGCGGAAGTAAAACAGAAGAAGAAAATTCAACTCAAGACGCTATTGAAACAACTGTTATTTTAACGGATGCTCAATACAAAAGTGCCAATATTCAAATCGGAAAATTAGAACGAAGAGAAATTCATTCAAACTTACAATTAAATGGAAAAATTGATGTGCCACCACAAAATATGGTTTCGGTAAGTACTCCTTTTGGTGGATTTTTAAAGTCTACAAAATTACTACCAGGTATGCATGTAAAAAAAGGCGAAATCATTGCCAACATGGAAGACCAACAATACATTCAATTACAACAAGATTACTTAATGGCGAAATCTAAATTATCATATTTAGAAAATGAATTTAACCGTCAAAAAGAATTAAATCAAAGTAAGGCAAGTAGCGATAAGGTTTTTCAGCAAACTGAAATGGATTATAAAACACAAAAAATCACTTTAAATGCTTTAGCAGAAAAACTAAGATTAATTAATGTTAATCCTGAAACTTTAAATGAATCTAATTTATCAAGAAGCATCAATGTATATTCGTCTATTGATGGTTTTGTATCTAAAGTAAATGTTAACATTGGAAAATATGTAAATGCCTCTGATGTTTTATTTGAACTAATTAATCCAGAAGACATTCATTTAAATTTAAAAGTATTTGAAAAAGATTTAGAGAAGTTATCGATTGGTCAAAAATTATTAGCTTACAATAACAATAATCCTAACAAAAAACATCCTTGCGAAATCATTTTAATTAGTCAGGATTTATCTGCTGATAGAAGCGCTGAAGTTCATTGTCACTTTAATGATTATGACAAAACATTATTCCCAGGCATGTACATGAACGCCGAAGTAGAAATAAAATTACAAAATGCTTTAACCATCAACGACGAAGCTATTGTTAGTCACGAAGGAAAAGATTATGTTTTTGTTGTAAAAGGAAACCGTCAATTTGAATTAACTGAAATAAAAAGAGGAGGAACAGAAACCGGATACACTGAAATTTCAGCAGTGGATGGCAAAGACCTATCAAATTCTCAAATAGTTAATAAAGGAGCATATTCATTATTAATGCAGTTAAAAAACAAATCGGAAGAATAAATTGTATATTTATTTTTAAATTAAAAACTGATGGAAGAGCATTTAAAAAGTTCAGATTTTATTTCTGATATTGTAATAGGAATGAGTGATGGGTTAACTGTTCCATTTGCGTTAGCAGCTGGATTAAGCGGAGCTGTAGATAGTAATAATATTGTTGTTACTGCAGGTATTGCCGAAATTGTTGCTGGTTCTATTGCAATGGGTTTAGGTGGTTATTTAGCTGGTAAAACAGAGCAAGAACATTATGAACATGAGTTAAAGCGCGAATACGATGAAGTAGAACGTGTACCCGAAAAAGAAATTGCCGAAGTAAAAGAAGTGTTTGCTGATTATGGACTAAGTCCTGAATCACAACACTTAATTGCCATGGAGCTTTCTAAAGACAAAAAAAAGTGGGTTGATTTTATGATGAA
>JBBIUW010000158.1:0-6287 GCA_037440045.1 Sphingobacteriaceae bacterium | reverse complement strand
AAGCAGTTCAACGATTTGTTCGGGAGGCACAGCAACATTAACAGCGAGTGGTGGAACAAGCTATACATGGACACCAGGCTCAAGCACTAATGCCAATTTAGTGGTCTCGCCTGCAGGAAATACAACCTATACTGTTACAGGATCAAATGGAACATGTACATCTTCAGCCACAGCATCGGTAACAGTAAGCGGAGCTTTATCTATTACTTCTAATTCAACGATTATTTGTTCAGGAGGTACAGCTACTTTAACAGCAAGTGGTGCAACAACGTATACTTGGTTACCAATGTCGAGTACTGGTAGTTCAGTAACCGTGAGTCCAACAAGTAATACTACGTATACCATACAAGGATTAAGTGGTGCCTGTACAGGAAGTACGACCGTTAATGTTGCAGTAACAGCGCAACCAACCATTACGGTAAATAGTTCAACCATTTGTTCAGGAGCCAATGCATTACTAACGGCATCAGGCGCTACCACATATTCTTGGAATACAGGCGCGTCAACATCTACAATCAATGTATCTCCAAACGCCAATACAGTTTACACCGTAACAGGAACAAATAATGGATGCTCATCTAATCAAACAACTACAGTCGTAGTGATAGTTACTCCAACATTAACCGTAAGTCCAGATGTAGTAATAGTAAAAGGAGCTACAACACCTTTAACTGTTTCTGGTGGAACTAATTATATTTGGTCTCCAAGCAATGATTTAAATTGTTCTACATGTTCTAATCCAATAGCGTCTCCATCTGTTACTACACAATACTGTGTTACTTCTGGTAACGGTTCTTGTTCTACAACATCATGTGTGGTTGTAACAGTGGAAAGTGATTGTAAGAGCAATGCAGATTATACAACACCAAATGCTTTTACACCAAATGGAGATGGATCGAATGATGAATTTTGTTTAAAAGGATGGAGTGAGTGTACGACAACATTTCACATCGCTATTTTTGACAGGTGGGGCGAAAAAGTATTTGATTCTGATAATCCTTCGTTTTGCTGGGATGGTAAATATTTGGGAGTCGAATTAAACTCGGCAGTTTTTGTTTTTTATATCAAAGCAGAAATTATGAATATGGGCACAATAACAAAAAAAGGAAACATCACATTAATGAGATAATATCATCATGAAAAATTTAATTGTTTTATTAATAACATTAGTTTTCGCTGCAGAAAAAGTGTATTCACAAGACTTTCATTTTTCGCAGTATAACGAAAACCCTGCATTAATTAATCCTGCATTAACGGGAGCAACAAGTGCATTAAGAGCGTCTTTGGTATATAAAGACCAATGGAGAAGTGTAACGAATCCATACAGTACATATGGATTTTCATTTGAATCAAAATTTAAACCAAGTAACTGGGAAGTTGTTGATCCAAGACGATCAATGACTTTTAAAAAATCTTACAGTAGATTAGCAGGAGGATTAGCTGTTTATAATGATAAAGCTGGTGCCGGTAAATTAGGAACTTTTCAAACGAGTTTATCTTTGTCGATGTTTTTTCCTCTCACTAAAATGAGTTCTTTATCATTTGGTTTGCAAGGCTCTGTTGTACAAAGAAAAGCAGATTACACTCAATTTATTTATCCCGATCAGTTTAACGGTACGGGATATGATCCAAATTTAGCCTCAGGCGAATTGTATTCTCAGCAAAAAGTTCTTTACCCTGATTTTGGTGCAGGATTATTATGGACTTATGCTCACAATGAAAAATCTATTGCGGCTAATAATCAATTTAAAGCGCAAATTGGTTTATCGTCTTATCATTTATTTGAACCAACTCAAAGTTTTTTAAAATCATCCAATGATCGTTTATATAGAAAGTATGTTTTTCATGGAAACTTCTTAATTGGTATACCACATAGCATGGTAGGTATTGCTCCAAGTTGGTTGGTTCAGATTCAGGGTTCTTCTAAAGAAATTTTAGCAGGTATTATGATAAAATATTACCTAAACGATGATTCTAAATATACAGGTATTATTAAACGTTCTTCTATTGGCATAGGAGGTTACTATCGAAATGCTGATTCGTTTATAGCCTCTGTACAATATGAGTTTGGTCGTTATTCCATAGGTTTTAGTTATGATATAAATACCTCCGATTTAACCAAAGCATCTTCGGCAAGAGGTGGACCAGAATTTACATTAAGATTTGTAACACCTAATCCGTTTTTATATCAAAAACGAGCAAAGGCTATGTTTAATTAGTCATGTTAAAATGGTAAGTGCATGTAACCATGTTTCCATAAAAAATATAAAATAACACCTGCAATAATTGATATAACAAGAATCGCAGGTAATATAGGCTGTTTCTTTTTTGTAAACGGATCGTTTAAATTTATTTTAGCTCCCTTCGGTAATTCTGCTAAATGAGTTAATGTATTTCCAAAATGAATATTAACTACTGCACTAGCATTAATTGCCCAACCGTTAGCATCTAATATTGGTGCTAAGTTTCGTTTGCGTAATTTTAAATAGGCAATAATCATAGATGGACCTGAAATCAATAATAACAAACCTACAAAAGCAATAGGCATTTTCCACCATGTTAAACCTAAAAAGCCTGCAACTAAAGAACCAATAGCAGTTCCTATAGCGCCAATAGCTAAGCCAATAGCAGCAAAAATACCCACAAACTTTCCAACATCAAATGGTGCTGGTGGATCTTTTTTTGCTTTTGCTTCTTCTGCTTTTATAGGAACGGCTTCAATTCCTTTAGTCATATCGCCAGTTACCTTATCATCTTGAGCGGTAGCAAATTTATTGATTTGTGTTTCAATGAATCTGGATACTTTTCTATAAGGTGAGAAAAAGGCTTGTCTGATGCTGATGGGATTATCTACAATTTTTATGACTGTAGCGTCCCAGTCTAATCCATTTCTGTCATAAAATAAGGCATTTTTTCCAACAACTAAATTGTCGATATCACCATTGGTTAAAGCTGCCACAATGGTCATTTTTTCATTTGTTGATCTTGATGTGCAATCGCAATACATTAAAAACATACCACTAAAAGAAACCATGGTAGCATGTTTAGCCATGTCTGTTACTTTAATACACAAATCACAACTACGTTGATCAATATACAAAGTACCCGCTTGGAATATTGCTTTTGATCCAGGTGTATAGAAATCAAAAAAGGTGACAAAGTTTTTTAATAACGTAAACATATCACGATGATAACGTACTAGTTTATCAACCAAAATAATATTGTTTGCCTCATCTTCTAAATCTTTATCTTGTTCAACTAACGAAGTTAATTGTTGGAAATACGTGCTTGAAAGAAGTTGTTGAATTCTCTCATTACCTAATGCTTCTACTGCTGTACCTTCTTTCTCAGAAATCCATTGAGCATAAGGAGCAAGCGTTTCAGCAACTTTCAACCATTCTGTTTCTGAAATACTATCTTTATTTGGAAATAAATTTGATGCAATTAATTTTTTAAAATCAGCAATAGACTTTTCCCAAGCAGGGTTAATACCCGTATTTATTGGTAAAGATTTATTGGCTTCGATTTTTGCTAATGGGTATGCTGCAATTTCGTCCATACAGTTAGACAAATCTTTTGCAGTTATACTCTCAACACGTGCTACTTGTAAATTAAGCACTTCGGTTGATTGAGTATCGAATGCAGCTAAACGACAACGAATAAAGTAGTCGTCGACTTTTGATTTTATAGTTGAAAAATTTTGATATGCAGCTTCAGTGTTTTCTCCAAATGGTAAAATGCTATTTAGGTTTACGTCTTTCTTTGCTAACCAAGCAGAATATTTGTGACAACTATCAATAAACAATTGAATCATTTCTTGACTTATTCCTTGCTTACCACCTCTATCTGTAACAGAACCAACACATGTTATAATTTCATTTAGAACAGTAACTAGTTCTGTATTGTTACAAGAATCTTCCGTAATAATACAGTCACCATTAAATTTAGTACCAGCAAATATTTTTTTCGTATTAGAAGTTTCTTCTACAGTTAAAGTGGAGGAGTTTTCTTTACCTAAATTTTTTAATATAATTTGAGCTGATTCAAGTAATGTTTTTCCTAGTTCTGTATTTTCATTAATAGACGATAAATGAAATACAGCATCTTGTTTTAGTAAGTCATTTGGGTTTTTTAAAATGGATGTTATCCAATTTACAGCAGCGATAATCTCAGGTACTCTTATTTGACCATCTTTATCGTTATCAATTAATTCTAATGTTTTTTTATCAATTTCTAATCCGCTTACAGGACAGCTTAGAGCTGTCCATAACTTCGGGTCAAGATTTTCGAGATTTAATAAGTCGGCACCTGATTCTAAGTTAACGCGTTTTACACCACCAACCGAAGAAAAACTCCATATATGATTTTTTGAACTCATGTTATTTAATTTATTTAAGCAAAAATATAAATTTAAATGAGTTGCCGACTTATATTTTAACGTTTTATACTATTATTCGTAGTATTTAACATCTGTTAATACGTCAAGAAAATAATTATTTAATGACGTACAATTTTACCACTACCAGTCATCGGTAATGATTGAACAATTTGTACTCTTTGAGGGATTTTATAAGTTGATAATCTTTTTCTGCAATAGGCAAGTACCTCTTCAACTTCTATAGTTTTTCCTTCATTTAAAACTAATTCTGCTAAAATGATTTGACCCATTAATGCATGGGGTGTTCCACTAATACGTGCGAACTTTATTTCTGGAATAGTTTCTAAAACTCCTTCCACTTCTTCAGGAAAAACTTTGTTACCAGATACATTTATCATCGATTTCTCTCTTCCTTCTACTTTAATTAAACCCTCTTCGGATTTAGTAGCAAAATCGGCTGTTAAGAAATAACCATTTTTTAAAATATCATTTCTTAATTGAGGTGGATATAAATAGGCATCAAACATACCAGGGCCTTTAATCGCTAGATGACCAATACTGCCGTTTGGTAGAGGATTGTATGCGTTGTCTAAAATTTCAACTGTGTAATCTGGTAAGGCATAACCAACCGCATCTGGATTTTCGTCGCATTTTACATAGTTAATCATCGGCAGCCCGATTTCTATAATGCCATATGCCTGACTGACATCTTTATTAAAACGTTGCTTAAATTGCTTACATACATCATTTGAAATAGTAGCAGATGTTGAAATAACCATTTTTAAACTTGGCATCATCGTATTACTTATGTCGCTAGCTAACAATTTAATTTGCATAGGTGATGCGTAAAGTAATGAGCCATTGTGGGTATTTGTAATATCAATAATGTTTTTAGCTAAAAAATCTTTTGCAATTGCAATTGCAGCGCCGTATCTGATATACAACAATATAGACACAACAAAGTGATAGGCCATTGGTAACACCCACACAACAGTGCTGCCAACACCTAAGTTTAACACTTTATTTGCACAATCAACACGCTCTATAGCAGATTGATGAGAAATGATGACGCCTTTTGATTTTCCAGTTGTTCCTGATGTAAATCTTATGAAAGCAGGATTATTAACATGCGCAGCAAATAATTGTGTTTTAGGTATTGAAGAAAAGGCAAAGCGAAAAGATTCTATATTCATTGGAAGAATTTCCGATTTTCCTTCTATTGGACAAACACCATGCTGATCATCCATGATAGCATGTAATTGAGCTTCTGATAAAATAGAATTAATTTCCGCTGGCTTTAATTGATTAGACATGGGCATAACTGTTGCCCCACAACCAATTACTGCAAAAATTCCACTAATAAAATTTCTGCTATTTTTTGACATAACCCCTATGCCCATTCCAGGAGCAACACCTAATTGTAATAATTTATTTTTTAGTGCTTCTGATTCTTGGTATAACTCATTAAATGTCAATGTTCCGTATTCATCATAAATAGCGGTTTCATTGGGCCATTTTTGAGCAGCATGAATTAAAACATTATATACATTTGGGGTAATCATTTTGCTAATTTAAGCAAAAATTTGTTTTGACTGAATAGCTTGAATGGCAATTCCTTGTGGGGTTTTTGTTATTTCTGCTGCAGCTAAAATACCAGCTGCAAAACCTGTTTGTAAACAAATACCAATAACTCTTGCACTTGCAATTGCCCCTTCTGTTGCGGATATATTTCTACCAGCAAAAAACAAATTTGTTAAGTGCAATGATTTTAAACAATCAGAGGGTATTTGGTAATAATCATTTTGCTTAAGGAAACGAATATGTAATCCAGTATTTTCATCCCATTCTTCAATAGGCCACGAACAATTTGCTATTGCAGATTCAAATTTTTGACATGATAAAACATCTT
>JBBIUW010000157.1:0-6310 GCA_037440045.1 Sphingobacteriaceae bacterium | reverse complement strand
AAACCCTTTTAACTGTTAATTAATAAGCGCTATTTTGGCGTTCATCGATTTTTATTTACCTTTGCCGAAAATTCATTTTTATGCTAATTAAAGAAAACAGCTCCATTTTAATTCCTATCGATTTTTCTAAACAATCCTTAATTGCTATCGAGCAATCTTATAATTTAGCAAAATATACTCATTCAAAAATCATTGTGATGCACGCTTCTCCTAATAGCAATCATGAGCATCAAAAAGATTTAGAAGAAATCGTTGAAAAAATAAAAAGAGAATCTGGCTTGCAAGCAGAGTTTTTAAATTTAAAAGGAGATATTTATGAATTAATAGATCCTAAGGCAGAAGAATTAGGCTCTGCGTTAATTGTAATCGGGTTAGATACTCAAGTTCGTTTCAGAAGTTTTATTGGTGTTACAAACGTGAGTAAATTCATTAAAAATGCTCCATGTCCTGTTATTACCATGCGTTCTAAAGATAACAGAAATAGCTGTGCTAATATTTTAATGCCAATTGATTTAAGTGCACAAAGCCGTGAAAAAGTGGGTGTGGTAGTTCAATTAGCTAAATATTATAACGCAACTATTCGTATTGTGTCTGTTTTTAGTCCTAATGATGAAAAATACGAAAACGAATTATTACCATACTTAAATCAAGTTAAAAAATACATTAAAGATAGAGGAGTTGCTTGTACTAATAAATCTATTCCTTCCAATAATCCTGCAGAAGCTTTAATTGCTTACGCAAATAATGCAGAATGTGATTTAATTGTTATTATGAATAAGAAAGATCTTTCTTTAGGAGAAATGTTGGCAGGAGATTTATCTATTAAAATTGTGGAAACAAGTAACGTACCTGTTCTTACAATTAATCCAATGAAACGCGAAAGTATTAGTACTGGTATTCACTAATTAAAGCATTGCTTCATTTTCTATTATTTCATTCCCTGTATTGCCAGACTTGGCATGTTTAATCATGGCGCTTGCCACTTGCTTGACGTGAATAGCTTTGTAACGCTTTAATTTTCCTATGAAAGCAAACGAAAGTGCCTGCATCACCACCTTTCCTATTTTCTCTCCTAGTCTAAATTCGGTTCTATCTCCAAGCAACATAGATGGCCTGAATGTAGCAAAGGATTGAAAATTTAATCGTTTTATAGCATCCTCAGTTTCTCCTTTAGTCTTCAAATAAAAGTTATTGGATTTTACATCTGCACCTAACGAACTTTGCAAACAAAACACAGGGACATTATTTTCTTTTGCAATTTTTGCAAACTCAGTTGGATAAACATAATCTACTTTCTTAAAAGCTTCTTGAGAACCTGCAGTTTTAATAGTGGTTCCCATGCAGCAAAACACCACATCTCCTTTTATCAAATTTTTACATGAATTTAAATCATCAAAATTAATAACATGTTGTATGAGTTTTGCGTGCGCTATTGTAAGCTCTTTACGAACAAAAACAATCACACGATTAAATGAATTGTCTTGTAGTAATTGATATAATAACGCTTTACCAGTTAAACCGCTTGCTCCAATAATGATAGCTGTCTTCATAAAAACAAATTTAGTGCAAAGTTTAACATTCTGGTAACATTACAATTAACTTAACTTAAACTTAGTTAAGTTAATTTGTGATGTGAAGAATAAAATCATAATCCTGTTTGTGTTAGCACTATTTGTTAGTAGCCTAGGTTTTGCTGGTGAACAACCCAAAACCATAGCTACAAAATCAATCATGTTAAGTGGTAAAATTATTGATAACACTAACAATGAGCAGTTAGCTGGTGTTAAAATAGCGTGTTCAAATGGCGAAAAAGTGTTTTATACGGATTTAGATGGGAACTTTTTTATTTACCTTGAGGTAAGTTCTATCGAAAACTTAACATTAGAGATTTCGCAGATAGGATACTCTAACAAAGCTCTAAAACTGCAGGATTTACAAGCAAATTCAGGCAAATTAGTAATTGACCTAGAAGCTGAGTAGTAAAACTCAATGTAAAGTTAATGTTAATTTTTTGTTACTATTGTAACAATTTTATGTATTATTTGGTATAATTGTATTAGAAATCACAAAGATGATTTTTAAAGTTCTAATCATTTAATACCTGTAATCATGAAAAATTTAATTCTTTTAGTTGGTTTGTTTTTAGCAAACACCACATTTTCACAAGATATTTCATTTGATAATACACCTTCTCAAAAGCAAACTGCTTACACAGGAAAGCACACCTTGTATTACGAAAATGGTTCTGTGATGGAAGTGCAAACACTTAAAGACGGAAGATTAGAAGGTGAGTGCATCAAATATTATGAAAATGGTACAAAAAAAGAAGTTGGCAATTACGAAAACAATATCAAATTTGGTTTATGGACACGTTTTAATATAGCTGGAAATGTAATTGCTACAGCATCTTACAAAAATGGCAAGAAAGATGGTACTTGGTTTGTATATGACGATAAAGGCGCAAAGTTATTTGAAATGGAATACAAAGACGGAGAAAAAGTAGGAACTTGGACTCAATGGGACGAAAATGGAGCAGTTGTAAAAACAACTAGCTATGCATCTATGTAATACATCTTACACAAATAGATAAAGCCATCTACTATTAGTAGATGGCTTTTTTGTTTTTGTTAAGTTTTGTTTTGAAAGATTAAACCCTGATACCAACTACACATACGTCATCTACTTGTTCTAAATCTCCTTTCCAGTTTGTGTAAACTGTTTCTAAGGCAAATTTTTGATCCTGCATAGGTTTGCTTGAGTTGGCAAGTAATATTTCTTCAAACTGTTTACGCATGAGTTTTTTCCCTTTTGGTCCACCAAACTGATCAGCATATCCATCTGTAAACATATAAATACAATCTCCACTTTGCAATTGATTTACCAAATTAGTGTATGGCAAAGCGGCGTCATTCATATTTCCTATAGCCTGTTTGTTGGCTTTTAAAGTTTCTAAAGTATTATCTCTTACAACATACACCGGATTGTTAGCACCAGCATAGGCCAATTGTTTAGATTCTAAATCAATAGCAATTAAAGAAATATCCATGCCATCTCTAATTTTTTCTTCACCATAACCATGATTAAGCGTGGTGATAATTTTTTGATTTAAAAAATCTAAAGCCTCAGCTGGTGTATTTACATCCTTATCTACAGCACTTTGATGTAAAAAATTAGATCCTAACAAACTCATAAATGCTCCTGGCACACCATGCCCTGTGCAATCTGCAACAGCCATTAATAAAAATTCTTTTGATTTTCCTTCACGTGGAGTAGTTTTTATTTTTCTTGCCCAGTAAAAATCACCTGATACGATATCGCGCGGTTGGTATAAAATAAAATAATTGTTTTTAAAAAAACTTTCCAGTAAATTTTTTGGAGGCAATAAAGCTTCCTGTAATCTCTTGGCGTAACGTAAACTGCTTATAATTTCCTGATTTTTTTCATCAACTTCTTCTTTTTGATGTTCAATCATCTCTTTAGATTTCTCTAATTCTAAGCGGCTTTTAATTTCTTTGTAGGTAAGGATATATCTGTTTCTTATCAGAAAAACACAAAAAATTAAAACAGTTATAACTAATAAGGCTCCATTCGTAATAAATTCATCAACCGTTAGTGGGCTATTTACTTTATAAAAAAACACATTACTAATAATGGTAACTGCTAATAAAATCAAAGAAAGTTTAAACTCCCATAATACCAACATACCAGTACCAATAAACAAAACCATATAAGCAAAAGCATGTTTTTGTAAATGCGGAATATCCATCACACTCCACATGTAGGCATTTTGAACAGAGATGCCTAATACCAAAATAAAAAGACAAGTGTAAATACTTAGCTTAAACTGATTTTTGAAAACAAGAAAAAATAAACTAATTGCCGAAACAGCAATCCTAAAATATAAAAACGGAATCCAGTGTTCTGGGATACTAAGATAATCGCCAATAAACCAAACAATATTTAAAACAATACCAATCCAGCAAGTTATGACTTGTACTTTTTCGGTAGTGCGATAAAATTCGGTTTTTACAACGCTTTCTGCTATGGTTATATCTTCCATTGAAATACTAATGTACTAATTAATAACCAAAAAGTAAACGAGTTGTTTAATTTGTGTAGAATTAAACAGATGCCTCTTTAAATTTTTCCATAAACTCCATTGCCTTCTTCATCATTTCTGTAGAGCCTAAAAACAATGGTGTACGTTGATGTAATTCGTTAATGTCTAATTCCATGATACGTTTATAGCCATCTGTTGCTGTGCCGCCTGCTTGCTCAATAATAAACGCTAGTGGGTTACACTCGTACAATAAACGTAATTTTCCTTTAGGAGATTTTGTTGTAGTAGGATAAATATAAATACCACCAGTAATTAAGTTACGGTGAATATCAGCAACACCTGAACCAATGTAACGGCTTGAGTATGGACGATTAGTAGCTTTATCTTCTTCCTGACAATACTTAATGTATTTTTTTACACCATCAGGAAAATGTAAATAGTTTCCTTCGTTAATAGAGTATGTTTTTCCTTCTTTTGGCATTTGCATATTTGGATGAGACAAACAGAACTCGCCAATACTTGGGTCTAATGTAAATCCATTAACACCTTTACCAGTTGTATAAACCAACATAGCAGATGATCCATAAATAATATAACCAGCCGCTACTTGCTCAGTACCACGTTGCATAAAATCTTCGTGAGTACCAGGTCCATTTAAACTTACACGACGGTAAATAGAGAATATTGTTCCGATAGATACGTTAACATCAATATTTGATGAACCATCTAGTGGATCCATTGCAACAACATAACGTGCATTCTTAGAAATTTCAGAATCAATTGGAATAATATCTTCGTTTTCTTCACTAGCAATCGCACAACACTCTCCACCAGCTTTTAATGCAGCAATAAATTGATCGTTTGCAAATACATCTAATTTTTTAACTCTTTCACCTTGCACGTTTGTATCTCCTGTTTCACCAAGAATTTCAACTAAACCAGCTTTTGTTACTTCACGATTCACAATTTTAGCTGCAATACCAATATCACGTAATAAACGAGATAACTCGCCTTTTGCAAATGGGAAATCGTTTTGTTTTTCGATGATAAACTGGCCTAATGTTTTTGCGTACATGTTTAATATGTTTAGAGTTAATAATCCAATTAAATACTACAAAGCGTAGTGATGCAAAGGTAAAGTTATTATTAATATAAACCCATATACAGCAACAAAAAAGTGCTTCGTTTTAGGAAGCACTTTTAAATATATTTCAGATAATATTATTTACTGTACTCATCTTTCAAAAACTCTCTCCAATCTCCAAGGTTTGAGATAACCTGTATTTGGCGATAATGCAAATGAAATTGTTCTTCATTTTCTTGAGAATTTAGGATTTTTAGACGATATCTGTCAAAATTAGCCAATGCAAATTTCTCTTCAGCAGACAGTGATTTACCGCTAAATTCCTTATCACGTAAATCATTAATGCTTTCTGCCCCACCAATATCTTGCTTGGTAAAAAAACGTTTAGCTATGTCATTCTTAAAGTCCATCAACCCCAAAGATATCAAACAGATTGATTAATTTAGCATTTCAATAATGCCTATTGCTAACAAACTGATGTTAAAATCAAAACTCATATTCTTTGTAATACTATTATTAAACCTAAGTTCTGTTATTTATGCACAGCACCAAATTTCTAAATATGAGTATAGATGGGCTTTATTTCACCCCATTGCAGCCAAAAAAGTACAAAGGCATTTAATTGAGGCAATGGATGTTTACCAACAAGTAAAAACATCAAAAGCATTAGATGGTTTTGAAAGTGGTGGAACCTTAGATGCTTTCAGGCACACGTTTACAATGGCGTATTTATCTCGTTATGTAAAAACTAAGAAGCTAAGAAAATTAGGCAAAGCACATGAAAGAGGTAACGAATACTTTTTTTACAAACAACATCAAGAATTTGGCGAAAGAGCAGATAGTTTAGCCTGTGTAATGGATTTAAGAAATAACGAACTAGGATTTGAAATTGGCACAAAATATTATCATGTTTCAAAAGAAGAATTAAAAAATATAGTTATTGAAGCAATAAAAATTGGAAATGCCTGGAAATTGAAGAAAAATAACAAAAATCAATATATTTCTTGCGAAAACGAGCCAATTTTGATTGAAAATTACAAAAAAAGGTGGTTTTTACCTAAGTGTCTCATAAAAAGTAATGAGTAAGCTATAGCTTAAATCACTCAAAAACAGCTTTTTATATCACTTAAAAATAAATTGTTTTTTGTTATTTTGTTGGTAGGATT
>JBBIUW010000156.1:0-6317 GCA_037440045.1 Sphingobacteriaceae bacterium | reverse complement strand
TATTGAAATGGATAAAGATGGAAGTAATCAAATTACTCGAATTCATCCTCGAAAGAATTATATTATCCGTAAATCTATTAATTTATCTAAGCAAGCTCATATTATTGCTAGCAATTTAGATCAGGCTATTCTTGTTGCAACTATAGTGGCGCCTCGTACCTCATTAGGTTTTATTGATCGATTTTTAGTAACGGCTGAAGCATACGGAATACCTGCTAAAATCATCTTTAATAAAAAAGATATGTTGGATGAGGAGATGTTAGATTTGCAAAATGACATCATGAAACTGTATACTAATATTGGATACGATTGTTTTGCGGTAAGTGCTTTTGACAAACAAGATATTGAATTTATTAAAACAGTATTAAAAGATAAAACCACTTTGATATCTGGTCATAGTGGAGTAGGGAAGAGCACATTAGTAAATGCCATTGATACTAATTTAGATTTAAAAACAGGTGATATTTCTTCTGCACATTTAAAAGGAATGCATACCACTACCTTTGCCGAACTATTTCCTTTATCGTTTGGAGGAAACATTATTGATTCTCCCGGAATTAAAGAATTAGGATTAGTGGAAATGAAAAAAGAAGAAGTGGCGCATTATTTCCCTGAGATGGTGGAGCGCATGAATGATTGTAAATTTAATAACTGCCTTCACGTAAACGAACCTGGATGCGCAATTTTAAAAGCGGTTGAATCGGGTGATATTTCTCAAGAGCGTTACCAAAGTTACCTTGGTATTTTAAATGGTGAGGAAATGGATTGGAAAGAGTGGGAAATTAGATAGATTTATTTTATCCCCCTCTGGAGGGTGTCCGCCAGCTGGCGGACGGGGAGGAAATTGTTTAATAATTGTTGCTGTCAGTTCGAGTAGCTCTGCCGCCTCTTTTCAGAGCGTATCGAGAACTATATCACATCTCGAAACTCCCGATAGCTATCGGGATTCCATCGTCGAATCACTCGGTGTGACAATTCTATCAGTTCGAGATGTCACACTGAGCGTAGTCGAAGTGGCAGTCGAGAACGACAGTTTAAATTATCATGTGATATAATACCGCTTTCTTTGCCTGCCATGCAAAGAAAGCTTAGCAAAGAAAAATCACCGCTTCATATATTTCCCTTGAAAATCTGAACTTATTTTCCCACCCGATTCTGGAAACTCGTTCCGTGAAAAACGGAACTCAAACAGCCCAGAATCGTCGCACATGCCAGATAGAATATAAGTTCGATTTTCTTCGCCAAATATATGAGGCGGAAAGTTCAAAACAATCTGACAAAATCAAACCTTATCATCAGAGCTTTTATTTTTCAAATGATAATTCCATAAAACAAAACACCCCCTGCTATTACTAACAGAGGGTGTTTTTGTTTTTAAGAAATGTCAGTTCGAGATGTCACACTGAGCGCAGTCGAAGTGGCAGTCGAGAACGACAGTTTAAATTATCATGAGTGATATAATACCGCTTTCTTGGTAAAATTTATATAGAGACAGTGCATTACTTTTTGCAGCCAAAAAGTAAACAAAAAGCTTTTGATTTTGTGGTAGGCAATTCCTGTCGGACCGCTGATAAAATGAATCCGCTTGCGCATGCATACGCTTCATTCATTTTACAGCTATTGCTGCACAAAATCAAACCTACATACTAAGCTTTACTTTTCTAATGTAAATATAGATGACTTGTAAAATATCTTAACGTAAAAATGGCATTTTAAAATTTTGCGTATAAATCAATTAGCATCAAAGGCGTTAGCATGTGTGTAGATTCTTTGGGTTGTTCGCGAAGCGCTTTCAAAGAATCAGTTTGATGCTATGCAGATTTTAGCAAAAATTTTAAAGAGCCTTGTCCCGATAGCTATCGGGATTTTTGTTTCCACGCACCTTCTGGCTCAATTGTGTACTACACAATTGCCCTTTATCAAGAAAAAAGAAATTTAGATTTCTTGTATTTAAAACAAAACACCCTCTGCTATTACTAACAGAGGGTGTTTTATTATCCCCCGCTGGAGGGGGTGTCCGCCAGCTGGCGGACGGGGGAGGAAATACTAAGGTTTACATCCTTTCAACAAACCTAAATCACATGTATCATGTATGGATCGCTGGTGTTTTGGATAACATCTTTAACAATGGTTGTTGCTCTAAACCAATATTTGTTACCAGGTGTTAAACCATTTACCGTTAACGATGTACCATTGGTAATAGCAATTTGTTGCCATGTGTTGCTATTAATTGGGTCGCTAATTTGTTCCCATACATAAGCCGCACCTTGTGAATAAGCACATGTTACATCAACACTACCACTTTGTGTACCTTGTGTAACACTAAATACTTTTGGTTTGTTTACATGAGGTGTTGCTAAATCAAAACCACTGCTTACAGCATAATCCTCGTTATCATTACACTCTAGCTCCACTAAGCCTTTCATCGCATACAATACTTTTTCAACTCCAACCACTTTACCTTTTACAGTAACGGTATTAGGATTTACGGCATTAATGGCAATACTCAATTCGTTTAATGCAGTTGTTAATTTAGGTAATAAGGTAACAGCTGATGGCAAATGCGTGTTACCAGTTAAACATGTTTTGACTTTATTGCCAAATACCAACTTACCACTAGGGTCGAGTCCTTTATAATTTAAGGACAATTTTACTCTTTTCATTTTTTGAATGTTTTAAATATTAATAATTTGTCTTTTAAATTTTAGTGAGTGGCAAAAATCATCGCGCTTGATTTTTGTTAAGCCTTGTGATTAAACAAGTAAGACTTAAAGGAATCTTGTAAATACTTATTATATGTATGATATAATATGTATTTGTGTTAATTTGATTATATAACGCTTAGCAAACATATAATATTACAGGCTTAACAGATTTTAACTTCTAAATTGATTTGGTATTTACAATACATAAAATGTGAACAGCTCTCACGATTTTATTATTGCCTACTCGTTTTTGTAATTGTTCACACGTTTTTGCAAGAACTCACACGATTTTGTAACAGCAAAATCGAACACCGAACAGCGAAACTATTTTTGCAACAGCTCACACTTTTTTGTAACAGCTTACACGATTTTGTAATTGCCTACACATTTTTGCAACAGCTTGCTCGTTTTTGCAACAGCTCACGCGAGTTTGTAACAGCCTACATGTTTTTGCAACAGCAAAATCGAACAACGTATAGCGAAAACATTTTTGTAATTGCTCACACGATTTTGTAACAGTTCACTCGTTTTTGTAACAGCAAAGTCGAACAACGAACAGCGAAAACATTTTTACAACTGCTTACTTATTTTTGTAATTTCTCACACTTTTTTGTAATTACTTACATGATTTTGCAAATGTTCACTCGATTTTATGACTAATAGTTATATGTTTGGTATAAATAATTTTATTTTATTCAAAAAAAATTTATATTTAAGTAAATAAAAAAAGCGAGAAATTGCTCTCCCGCTTTAGATGTTTTCACAACGGAATAATCCTTATTGTGATTTGCTTCAAAATGTGATACAATAGTAAGATAAAAGAATAACATAACAAAAGATATATGAAAAAAATTTTAGGGCTGGATTTAGGGACTAACTCGATTGGATGGTCGTTAGTTAGACAAGATGAAGAAAATAAAAAAGGTGAAATAATTGGATTAGGCAGTAGAATTATTCCAATGTCCCAAGAAATAATAAATGATTTTAATAAAGGCACTTCAATTTCTCAGACTTCTGCGAGAACTGGATATCGAGGAGTAAGAAGATTACTAGAACGAAATTTACTAAGAAGAGAACGACTTCATAGAGCTTTAAATATTTTGGGATATTTACCTGAACACTTCGCAAAGCAAATTGATTTTGAGAAAAAATTAGGACAATTTATCCCGAATTGTGAACCGAAACTAGCATACAAAGAAATTAAAGTAACTGATAATAAAATACAATATGAATTTATTTTCAAAAAAGCATTCGAAGAAATGCTTGAAGATTTTAAAACCCATCAACCGAATTTAGTATTGAATAATAAGAAAGTACCGTATGATTGGACAATTTATTATTTACGCAAAAAAGCTTTAACCGCCAAAATAGAAAAAGAAGAACTGGCTTGGTTACTGTTGCATTTTAATCAAAAACGTGGGTACTATCAATTAAGAGGTGAAGAGGAAGAAGAAGCTCCTAACAAAATAGTGGAATTTCATGCCTTAAAAGTGGTTGATGTTACTCCTGATGAACAACAAAAAGGAAAAACTGATATTTGGTATAATGTGATTTTAGAAAATGGATGGATTTACAGAAGATCAAGTAAAACCCCATTATTTGATTGGAAAGGTAAGACACAAGAATTTATAGTTACTACAGAACTAAATGATGACAAGAGTATAAAGCTAAACAAAGATGGCAATGAAAAAAGAAGTTTTAAAGCAGTAGACTCAGAGCTAGACTGGATTGCAATTAAAAAAAGCACCGAAGAAAAAATTGATAAAAGTAAAAAAACAGTTGGCTGTTATATTTATGAAACCCTACTTCAAAATCCCAATCAAAAAATTAAAGGAAAATTAATTCGTACCATAGAACGTAAATTTTATAAATATGAATTAATACAAATACTGGAAAAGCAAATACTGGAACATCCTGAATTGAAAGATAGAAAACTTTATAATGCCTGTATAAAAGAATTGTATGAAAACAACATCTCGCATAGAGAAAATATTAAAGAGAAAAATTTTGTACATCTATTTATTAATGACATACTATTTTACCAACGCCCGTTAAAGAGTAAAAAATCATTAATAAGTGATTGCCCGTTTGAACAAAGAACATATCTAAAAGATGGCAAAAAAGAAATACAATCTATAAAATGTATATCAAAATCTCATCCATTATTTCAAGAATTTAGATTATGGCAATTCATTCAAAACCTTAAAATCTATCAAAAAGAAAAAACAATTGACGGAAAAATACATAGTGATGTTAATGTAACATCCGAATTTTTAAAATCCGAAGACGATTACACTAATCTTTTTGATTGGTTAAATGAACGTAAAGAGATTGATCAAAAGGCATTCTTGAAATATCCAGCATTTAACCTAAAAAAGAATGCTGAAAACTATAGATGGAACTACGTAGAAGATAAACCTTATCCTTGCAACGAAACACATAGTGCTATTGTAAATCGATTGTCAAAAGTTCAACAAGTGCCAGATAATTTTTTGGCTAAAGAAAAAGAATTAGAGTTGTGGCACATACTTTATTCGGTTGAGGATAAAATAGAAATTGAGAGTGCTCTTAAGTCATTTGCCTTAAAAAATTATTTGAGTGAAGATTTTGCCAATATCTTCAAAAAAATTAAACCATTTGATAAAGATTACGGTGCTTATTCAGAAAAAGCAATAAAAAAACAGCTACCCCTAATGAGAATGGGTAAGTATTGGAAAGAAACAGCTATTCATCCTAAAACAAAAAATAGAATAGAAAAAATAATTAATGGCGAAGTTGATGACAAAATAAAGGACAGGGTGCGTGATAAAGCCATTCATCTGAATACAATCAGTGATTTTAAAGCTTTGCCTCTATGGCTTACTTCCTATATTGTTTATAATAGGCATTCAGAAGATGCTAATGCAATGCAATGGAAAAAGCTAGAAGACATAGAAAATTTTCTAAAAGAATTCAAACAACATTCCTTACGTAATCCAATTGTTGAACAGGTAATTACCGAAACACTCCGAGTTGTAAAAGATATTTGGAAAACTTACGGTAACGGTGAGGCTAATTTCTTTAACGAAATACATATAGAATTAGGCAGAGAAATAAAAAACCCTGCAGATAAACGCAAGGATATGACTAATAAAATGAGTGCAAATGAAAACACAAATTTGAGAATCAAAGCATTATTATCAGAGTTACTAAATGATACTTCTTACGAAAATATCAGACCATATTCGCCAAGTCAACAAGAAATACTGAAAATATATGAAGAAGGTGTGTTAAACTCAGATATAAAAGATATTGATGAAGAAATATTAAAGATTAGTAAATCTGCTCAACCAACAAAATCAGAATTAAATAAATATAAATTATGGTTAGAGCAAAAATACCGTTCACCATACACAGGCGAAATAATCCCTTTAAATAAACTATTTACTCCCGCTTATGAAATAGAGCATGTTATACCCCAATCGAGATACTTCGATGATTCATTAAGTAACAAAGTTATTTGTGAAGCAGAAGTCAATAAAGACAAGGATAAATCTACAGCATACGAATACATACGAGATAATCACGGTAAAAAAATTGAATTATCCTTTGGTAAAGTGGTTACAATTTTTG
>JBBIUW010000155.1:0-6327 GCA_037440045.1 Sphingobacteriaceae bacterium | reverse complement strand
GTCTGAAAATCAGCTAACCATTGCATTTTAAAGGCTTGTCTGTCATCTCCGCTGCTTCCACTGGGATGATAAACACTCATGACGGAACATTGGTCAAAATCCAGTCTAATAATTCGTCCTTCAAAATCATACTTTTCGATACCACAACCATACTCAACATGTTTAGGTTTTAGCTTAGAAAAAATAGCCACCCCGCTATATCCCTTTTTTTGAGCAGAATACCAATATAAATGATATCCAAGCTCCTCAAAAGCCTGTACATCAACCTGATCTGGAGTTGCTTTAGTTTCTTGCAAACATAAAATATCTGGATTTGCAGCTTTAAGCCAATCTACTAATCCTTTATTCATAGCGGCTCTTATGCCATTTACATTATAAGTAATAATTTTCATAAAAATGTAATTTGAAATCTAGATTAGCATGTTTGAGACCAAGGCATTAGAGACCTTAAAATTAGGAGTTTACTTCAGTAAATGACTACATTTAAAGTCGAGAATAACGAAGGTATCGAACATGATAAATAGATTTTATTTTGGGTTAAAAATACAATTTCTATATCTATAAACCGTTATAAGCATGGTGAGTTTTAGGTTTATTTTTACAATTGTGGTTTTGTGTGGATATTTTATCCAGACACAAGCTCAAACGAACTTAAAACAAAAATATTATTTCGTAAAATCAGATACTCTTTATCTTGATACTTTAAGTTTAATACCAGGAACCGTAAGTATTTCGAGTAAAAACAAATCTTTAGATTCTGCATCTTACAAAATTAATTACCCATTAAAAGCAATTATATTTAAAGTAAAACCAACCGACCCTGTTTTTGTAGTCTACAAACATTTTCCTTTCAATTTCGAAAAGTCACACTATCACCAAAGCACCTCTCAGTTAACTAAAGATTTATCCTTACCTGCTAATCCAATGACGTTGGCCTTTGCTGGTTCATCGCCCGCCAACGAATCATTTATTTCGGATGGCTTAAATAAAAACGGAAGCATAAGCAGGGGTATTAGTTTTGGTAATAATCAAGATGTGGTTGTTAACTCTAGTTTAAATTTGCAGGTAAGCGGAAAACTAACACAAGAGGTAGATTTATTACTCGCAGCCACTGATGATAATATTCCTTTTCAGGCAGATGGGACTACGGCGCAACTGCAAGAATTTGACAAAGTATTTGTTCAATTGTCTAACAAAAACTCAAAGCTAATTGTTGGTGATTTTCAATTACAGAGGCCTAACAGTTACTTTATGAATTTTTATAAACGTTCGCAGGGGGCTTACCTATCCAATGATTACACAGACACTATCGGCAAAAAAACAGTTGTATTTAAAACGCAAGTGAGTGGTGCTGTTAGTAAAGGAAAATTTGCTAGAAATATTATTCAGGGTACCGAAAACAACCAAGGACCTTATAGATTAAAAGGAGCCGATAACGAACCGTTTATTATTGTTTTATCTGGAACCGAACGTATTTATATTGATGGAAAATTATTGCAACGAGGACAGGAAAATGATTATATCATTGATTATAATACATCCGAATTAACCTTTACTGCCAAACTAATCATTACAAAAGACAAGCGTATTATTGCTGAGTTTCAGTATGCAGAAAGAAACTATGCACGATCTCTGTATTTTTTTAGCGAAGAAATAGAAGCCAATAAATTAAAAGTACGTTTAAACTTTTTTGGCGAACAGGATAACAAAAACAAAACTCTTCAACAAACCCTTACCGAAGCAAATAAGCTAACTATGTTTAGTGTTGGAGATACGCTCAGTAAATCTGTTACAAGCGGTGCCGAATTAGCAACATTTAATACCACTGATGTGTTTTACTGGAAAAAAGATACTGTTGTTTCTTCTATATCCTACCAAGGTGTTTACGTATATTCTACAAATGCAGATAGTGCAAAATACAGAGTTAAATACACTTATGTTGGCGAAAACAATGGTTCTTACATTCAAGTATCTACAACTGCCAATGGAAAAGTATACAAATGGGTAGCCCCAATTGGTGGCATTTTGCAAGGTAATTACGAACCGATTATTCCATTAATTACTCCAAAGAAAAAACAAATGTTTACCACTGGCATTAACTACCAGTTAAACAAAAATCACACTATTGATGTTGAGGGTGTGTACACCAAAAACGATATTAATACATTTAGTAGCTACAACTCAAACAATGATGATGGCTATGGTTTAAAAATTAGCAGCAATAATCAAAGCGTTATAAAAGCTGACACAGTAAAAAAGCAATCTTTGAATGCTATTTACAATGTAGGCTACGAATACATACAGCAAAATTTTAATCCTATTGAACGGTACAGAGCTATTGAGTTTGAACGTGATTGGAACAGGCCTATCAATGCACCCATCAACAGTGATCAGCACGTAGGATTTGCTCAAGTTGGAATACAAAAAAATGAAAAATTAAAATTATTATACGGTATTAATTTTTTTGACGAAGGTGTGTTTTATAAAGGATTAAAACACAGTATCAGTAGTTTTTACAATACAAAAACAAATAGCATTAATTATAACGGATCTTATTTAACAAGTAATTACAATTCATTACTTAGTAACTTTTACAGACACAAAGCCTCTTTCTCTCAATCCATATGGAAGTTAAAACTCAATTACTTGGATGAATTTGAACAAAATTTATTTAGAAAAAGCACCTCAGATAGTTTATTACAACGCAGCTATCAGTTTTATGAATGGGAAGGAAATATCACTAATAAAGATTCAACTGGAAATTTATATAAATTGTTTTATAGAGAAAGAAGGGACAAACAAGCTTATGGTGCAGTGTTAAAGGATTCTACATTTGCTAAAAACACAGGCTTTTCGGCTAACATTAATAGCATTAAAAATCATCCATTCTCTGTTATTTTCACTTATCGAGAGTTGCAATTAAAAAGAGATTCAATGACTATAAAACCAGACAATACGCTTCTAAGTCGAATTGAATATGCTCCTCGATTATTAAAAGGTTTTATTTCATCGAGTATGTTTTATGAAACTGGATACGGATTAGAAAATAAAAAAGAATACTATTACTTATTGGTTGCTGCAGGGCAAGGCACTTATGCGTGGAAAGATTACAACGATAATGGTATAAAAGAATTAAATGAGTTTGAAATTGCTCAATTCTCTGATCAAGCATTATACATCAGGGTTTACACTCCTACCAATCAATATGTAAAAGTATTACACGATCAATTTAGTTTTTCGTTAAACCTTCGTCCGTCTGTTTTTTTAAAAGATAGCTCTGGCAAAGCATTAAAATTTATTAGTCGTTTTGCATCACAAACAGCCTATCGCGTTGATAAAAAAACATATAACGATCAATTGTTTTCCTTTAATCCATTTGAGTTAACAGATACTTCTAAATTGGCGGGTTTAACATCATCGCTTCGCCAAAGTTTATTTTTTAATCAAAGTGCTGCCGTATTTGGAACTGATTATACCTATCAAAATAACTTAAGTAAACAGTTACTTACAAATGGATTTGAAATAAGAGGTAACGAAACTCATGAATGGAGATGGAGATGGAATGTGACCAGATCGTGGAGTTTAAATAGCGTAAATGTTTATGGTATTAAAACAAATCAATCTTTGTTTTTAACTACCAGAAACTATAAAATTGAATCTTATGACCTAGAACAAAAACTGAGTTATCAGCCCAATACGGCGTTTAGAGTAAGCGTGATTTATAAACATAATAAAAAACAAAATATTATTAATAGAACTGAATCAATGGTAATTGGTTTATTTGAAAAAGCGGAGTTAAATGATGTGGGATTAGAATTTAAATTTAATCAGGTTGAAAAAGGCAGTTTTACTGGAAAGGCAGATTTTATAAACATATCCTACAATGCGGCCGAAAACACACCCGTTGCTTATGAAATGTTAAACGCTTTAAAAACAGGTTATAACTATACTTGGGAATTAAGCTACCAACGTAACTTAACAAACAACATACAAATTAGTATTAATTACAATGGCCGAAAATCGCCAAATAATAGAATCGTAAATATTGGTGGCGCACAAGTGAGGGCATTTTTTTAAGTTTAGTATATTTGCAATATGTTTACAGGAATTATAGAAACACTTTCGAAAGTAGAAGCTATTGAAAAAGAAGGTACAAATGTGCATTTTACATTTAGTTGTGCTTTTACACACGAACTTAAAATAGACCAAAGTGTTGCTCATAATGGAGTATGCTTAACAGTTATAAAAATAAATGATCATCAATACACAGTAACGGCAATTGACGAAACATTACAAAAAACTAATTTGGGTAATTTAAAAGTAGGCAACTATGTGAACTTAGAACGCTGCATGCCTGCTAACGGCCGTTTTGACGGACATATTGTTCAAGGACATGTTGACCAAACAGGAGTTGTATCTTCTATTATTGATAACCAAGGCAGTTGGACTTATACTATTAAATATAATAATCAACTTGGAAATATTACTGTTGAAAAAGGAAGTATTACCATTAATGGAACCAGCTTAACAGTGGTAGATTCAAAAGATGATTCATTCTCCGTTTGCATTATACCATATACATTTGAAAACACCGTATTTAAACATTTAAAAGTAAACGATGTTGTTAATTTAGAATTTGACATTGTTGGTAAATACGTCGCTCGACTTTTGGCAAAAAAATAATTACAACATTTAGCAAACCCAGATGCGTATATTCGTAACCAATTCGTAATAGCTCATGCAACAAAAAGTAGATTTCTTAATTATAGGCAGTGGCATTGCTGGTTTAAGTTATGCGCTTAAAGTAGCCGAACACGGCTCTGTATATATTGTTACAAAAAGTAACGAAGATGAGTCTAATACTAAATACGCACAAGGTGGAATAGCAGCCGTGTGGCATGACAAAGATTCTATTGAAAAACACATTCAAGACACTTTAATCGCAGGTGCTGGATTATGCGACGAAGAAGCTGTGAGAGTAGTAGTTACTGAAGGCACCGAACGAGTTCGTGAGTTAATTGAATTGGGTGCTAACTTTGATAAAAACAAGGAGGGCACATACGATTTAGCCAAAGAAGGAGGACACTCCGAACATCGTATTTTACACTATAAAGATATCACTGGCTACGAAATTGAACGTGCCTTAATTGCTCAAATTCGTAAACACAAAAACATTACAGTACTCGATCATCATTACGCTATTGATATTATTACCCAACATCATTTAGGAGAAGTTGTAACATCTCAATCCAAAAATGTAAAATGTTTTGGCGCTTATATTTTAAACACAAAAACTCAAAAAATAGAAACTGTACTTTCTAAAATTACCATGATGGCAACAGGTGGTGCGGGGCATGTATATGCTACTACCACTAACCCAACAATTGCAACAGGTGATGGCATTGCGATGGTTTACAGAGCAAAAGGACGAGTAAAAGATATGGAGTTTGTGCAGTTTCATCCTACATCATTATATAACCCTTTAGAACATCCCAGTTTTTTAATTACAGAAGCCATTAGAGGATTTGGTGCTATTTTAAAAACTTCGGATGGTAAAGAGTTTATGCAAAAATATGATGAGCGTTTATCGTTAGCGCCCAGAGATATAGTTGCTAGAGCCATTGATAATGAATTAAAAACCAGAGGAGAGGATTTTGTATATTTAGATTGCAGACATATAGATAGAAAAGCATTTATTGAGCATTTTCCAAATATTTATGATAAATGCATGAAATTAGGCATTGACCCCTTCATGAAAATGATACCTGTAGTGCCTGCTATGCATTATTTATGCGGCGGTATTCAAGTTGATAAAGAAGGGCAATCTACTATCCAAAATTTATTTGCAGTGGGAGAATGTGCTTGTACTGGCTTGCATGGAGCAAATCGTTTGGCTAGTAACTCATTATTAGAAGCGGTTGTGTTTGCTCACAGAGCAGCTAAAAAGGGATTAGAAAACCTTCCTACATTATCGTTTACAGAAGAAATTCCAAACTGGGATGCTGAAGGCACAGAGCATGCTGAAGAGATGATCTTAATAACCCAATCGCAACGAGAGGTACAGCAAATTATGAGTAATTATGTGGGCATTGTTCGCTCCGAATTACGTTTAAAACGTGCCTTTGACCGATTGGAAATTTTATATAAAGAAAACGAAGCTCTTTACGAAAAAACAACCGTTACTCAAAAATTATGTGAACTACGAAACTTAATTTGTATAGGCTATTTAATCATTAAACACGCTATACAACGCAAAGAATCTGTAGGATTACACTATATGGTGAATTATAAAAAGTAAAAAGATCGATTTAACTGCTAAAACAGGAT
>JBBIUW010000154.1:0-6330 GCA_037440045.1 Sphingobacteriaceae bacterium | reverse complement strand
TCCTAAATCAAGTCCACCAAACCATAAACTCGCAGGACCGCCCCATTTTTTGCTACTTCCTTTAGGGCATTCGTAGTCGCTGTTTCCTGTTATAGGATCCCAATGTAAATCTCCTCCGCTATTTACACGGGCTTTTACTTGGTTAATGTCTAAATAATCAAATGTTTGCGATTGTGCTATGCTTGCTATTAAGCCTGCGCATAGTAGTAGTAAATTCGTTTTCATTGTAGTAGTATTAATTAGTTTCTAATACAAAACTACTTTCAAAAAATGCAATAAAAAGCCCAAACTAACAGGTGTACAGTTTGGGCTAATAAGTGGTTACTTTATCAGGATAAGTGATTACTTGCCTTCTATCCAATTGGTGATTTCTGCATCCATTGGTTTTACATTTGATGGCAGATATTTAACTAGGTGACCTTTTTCGTCCACTAAAAATTTATTAAAATTCCATTTTACAGTGGCATCCAATACACCATTTTCAGCTTTTGATGTTAACCATTTGTAAATTGGGCTAGTAGCAATACTAACTTTCTCCATCATTTGAAAAGTAACGCCATAGTTTTTGGTACAAAAAGCTTTAATATCTGAACTAGAACCTGGTTCCTGTCCACCAAAATCATTGCAAGGAAAACCAATAATTACGAAGTTTTTAGATTTGTATTTTTCATACAGAGCCTCTAAGTCTTTGTATTGCGGAGTGTAACCACATTCAGAAGCAGTATTGACGATTAATACTTTTTTGCCTTTTAAATCAGCAAAATTAAAATCGTTGCCCTCAAGGGTTTTAGCTTTAAAATCGTGTAATGATTTTGTGCTAGAAATTGTAAATGCCATAGTTATTACAGATAATGCTAAAATGAATAGTTTTTTCATATATGTTGTAGTTTATTTCTTTTATAACAAATATAAAGCAATAGAGTTTACCAAATGGTAATTTATTTCCTAAATTTGTGGCGCTTTGCAAACCGATACTCATACATCAGCTCCAGAAACGATTACTTACAGTAAGCTTAAGTCGTTTTTAAAGTTAACGAAATTCACACTTTCGGCATTAGTTGTTTTTTCGGCTATCATCACATTCTTTACGGTGGCAGAGGATTTTAATTGGAAGCAAGTGTTTGCTATTTGCGTAGGTGGTTTTTTAGTAACTGCCGCGGCCAATGGATTTAATCAGATTATAGAAAAAGACTTGGATAAATTGATGAATAGAACTCGTTTAAGGCCTATTCCTACTGGCAATTTAACAGCCAATCAAGCATTTATTATTTGTGCTATTTTTGGTGTAATTGGAACTGTTTTGTTGTGGGTTTTTACAAATCCATTAAGTGGTATTATAGGATTTGTTTCTATTGTTCTATATGCATTGATTTATACTCCATTAAAAAGAGTAACACCTTTTTCGGTATTTGTTGGTGCTATACCAGGAGCCTTGCCAACTTTAATTGGTGCTATTGCTGCTACTAAAGGCTTTGGTGAAATTACATTTTTTGCCATTTTGTTGTTTTGTATTCAATTTTTTTGGCAGTTTCCTCATTTTTGGGCAATTGCTTGGGTAAGTCATGATGATTATCAAAAGGCAGGCTTTTTTATGTTGCCTTCTAAAGGGGGAAGAGACAAAAGCTCTCGTTCACAAATATTAGTTTATACCTTATCTTTATTACCTATCGCTTTAACTCCTTTTGTGTTTAATTTCTCAGGCTGGATAACCGCTGCTGTGGTAAGCTGCATGGGATTAGTATTCATTATTCAAGCATATAATTTATATAAATCGGGCACTATTGAAGATGCTCGAAAATTAATGTTTGGTTCGTTTTTATATTTACCTGTGGTTCAATTAGCATTAATGATAGGCCACAAATTTTTAATTTAATTGATTATGGAAGAAAAAATTAAACCTAGTCCAACCTATAAAGCTGATTTAAAGGAAGCACAAAAAAAAGCATCTAAACCTTTGTTATGGGTGGGTATTTTAAGTATTGTGATGTTATTTGCAGGTTTAACAAGTGCTTATGTTGTGAGAGCAGATAATGGAAATTGGCTTATTTTTAATTTACCCAATGCCTTTTATCTTAGTACTGCCGTTATTATAACCAGTAGTATTACAATGTATTTTGCCTTACAAATGGCCAAAAAAAATAATAAGTCGGCTGTTGTAATTGGCTTACTAGCAACCTTTGTATTAGGTTTAATATTTACATTTCTTCAGTTCCAGGGATATGGAGAATTAATTAGTAAACAAATTGTTTTTGCTGGAAAATCAGCTAATGCTTCTGGTTCATTTCTATATTTACTTACATTTTTGCATTTATTACACCTTTTTGCAGGTTTAATTACCCTTTTGGTAACTTTAAAAAATGCTGTTAAGGGGAAATATAATGCCGAAAACACACTTGGTTTAGAACTTTGTTCAATATATTGGCATTTTCTTGATATTTTATGGGTGTATTTGTTTTTATTTTTGTATTATATTCGTTAAACTTGCACCATAAATTATAAAAATCGTTAAAACGTAAATTTTATTATGTCTCACAGTACAGAAATCGATTCAAAACACGCTTGGGATGGCGGTCAATCACCGTTTCGCATAAGCTATGGAAAAATGATGATGTGGTTTTTCCTTATTTCAGATGCTTTAACCTTCGGTGGTTTATTAGTGTCTTATGGTTTTATCCGTCACAAATACGTTGATGTTTGGCCAAAAGCTGAAAATGTATTTACCCACTTCCCATTTGTTGAACAACATTTACCCTTGGCGTATGTTGGTTTAATGACCTTTATCTTAATTATGTCTTCTGTTACTATGGTGTTAGCTGTAGAGGCAGGTCATAGAAATGATAAAAAGAAAGTAATCGTTTGGATGTTCTGGACAATTGTTGGTGGAGCAACATTCGTATTATCTCAAGCTTGGGAATGGTATCACTTTATTGTTGGTACTGAAACTGGTGCTTTACGTCATGTTTGGAGTCAAGAGTTACATACATATGTTGAACAAACAGTGTATGGGGCTAATATGACTGTTAACGAGTATGGAGTTCCTCAATTCGCGAATTATTTCTTCTTTATTACAGGTTTCCATGGGTTCCACGTATTTTCTGGTGTAGTTATTAACTTCATCATTTTCTTAAATGTATTAAAAGGTACATATGAAAAACGCGGTCATTACGAAATGGTTGAAAAAGTTGGTTTATACTGGCACTTTGTCGATTTAGTGTGGGTATTTGTATTTACCTTCTTCTATTTATTGTAATAAAATTAAATTCATAAACTCAATAATTCACAAACACTCAAATTAAAATTATTATGTCAGAATTTCACGACGATTATCCATCATATGAGCACATGGCTCACCACAGCGAAGAAGAAGGAAAAAAAGCACGCCGTACATTATGGAATGTGTTTTGGATCATGTTAGCTATTACTGTTTTCGAATTAGTAATTGGTTCAATGGCTCCTAGCCATGGCTGGTCTGGTACTACTTGGTTAAAAGTATTATTTATTGGTTTAACTATTGCTAAGGCTGCAGCTATTGTAATGTGGTTTATGCACTTAGGTCATGAGGTAAAATTCTTTAAATATGTTGTTTTATTACCATATTTAGTATTTATGTCTTACACAATTTTTATTGTATTAGATGAAGGTATTTATAGTGGTCATGCAGAAAATAGAACTAAAGTTGATCCTATTTTAATTAAACAACAACAAGATTTAAAAGCAGGTCATGGACATCATGAAGCTGCTGAGGAAGCTGCTCATTCAGAAGAAGCTCATCACTAATAAAAAAGTACTCTTATTTTAAAGCCCATCAGTTATACTGATGGGCTTTTTTGTTAAAATGTTCAGTAAAAAACTTGTTGCTAAATAATTTAGACTATTTTTACTCAAACATTTAAATAATACACATGAAAAAAATTTACTTATCAATTATTGCAGCTACGTTTGTTTTTTCGGCAAACGCACAGTTAAGTTTAACAAAGGCATTTAATGAGCCTGTTATAGGAGACATGAATTCACAAGATAAACATGATTCATCTGCTGTTTTAAATAATAGTACAGGTACAGGTAAGTTATGGGATTTTTCTTCTTTAGTATCTAGCTCGGTTACTGCTTCTAGTACTTTTACAACTGTATCATCAACACCTAGTGGTTCTAGTTATGCATCGGCTACTATAGCAGAAGATGATGGACAAGGAGGTTATACTTATTATAAATCAACAGCAACTCAATATGAAATTGCTGGAATTAAGTCTCCAAGCATTACGCTTAATTTTACAAACACAGCAATAGCAGCTGTTTGGCCAGTAACAATGGGATATTCTAATACAGATGCTTTTTCTGGTTCTGCATCTTCAGGAACATTAAGTGGAACTGCAGTTGGAACAGTAACAACTTTAGGTTCAGGAACAGGAACATTAGTTATTCCTGGTGGCGCTAGTTTTACTAATATTTTACAAGTTAAAACAACTCAATCAGTTCATTTGAGTTTAGCCTTTGGTATTGTTACAGCTACAGTTCAAAATACAGATTATAATTATTACCATAGTTCTCAAAAATTTCCTTTATTAACCGTTAGTTATAGCGATGCTCAAGGGTCTTTTCCATTCACTACTGCAACTATAAAATTAAATACTTCAGTATTAACTGGGATTAATGATTTAAACTTTGATGCAACATTTAATGTGTTTCCTAATCCTGCAAAAGATGTTGTTAAAGTTAAATTACAAAACATCACTAACTCAAATGGGTCTTTACAAATTGTAAATGCTATGGGCCAAGTGGCTCAGACTGTTGAGTTAGGTAATGCTTCTGAAATTGAAAAAAATATTTCTATTTCTAATTTAAATTCTGGTGTTTATTTTATTAAAACAACGTTAGGAGATAAAGTATCTGTTAGAAAATTAGTTATCGAATAAAAAACTATCGAAAACAAAAAAGCCATCTATTTATAAATAGATGGCTTTTTTGTTTTTATAAAAAATTAATAGGCTCTTTCATTTTTTCCTTCCATAAAGTTTACAAAAGCTTTGTTAGCTACTTTGTTTCCTCCTGGAGTAGGGTAATTTCCAGTAAAGTACCAATCTCCTAAATTATTAGGGCAAGATTGGTGCAGGCCTTCAATGGTTTGATAGATAATTTGTAAATCAGCTTTTAAATCCTTTGGACGTAATAAATCAGCTATTTTCTGAGAAATTTCTTCGTTTGTAAATGTTCTATAAATTTCTTGAACTACGTTTATTTGTTCCTCTTTAGGTTTTAATAATTCATTTTTTGCTTTTTCGTATAAATTATTTAAAATAGATTCTTTACCAGTTTCTTTAATTAAAGAGATAGCAGCATCAAATGCAATAAATTTGCTTAATATAGCCATATCAATACCGTAGCAATCAGGGTAGCGAATTTGCGGGGCAGATGAAATAATAATTATTTTTTTAGGATGTAATCTATCTAAAATTCTTAAGATACTTTGTTTTAAAGTAGTGCCTCTAACAATACTATCATCCAAAACTACTAAAGTATCCACATCTTTTTTTACAGTTTCGTATGTAATATCATATACTAAATTCACTAAATTATCTCTACTTTCATCGTCAGTTATAAAAGTACGTTGTTTAGCATCTTTTAAAACTACTTTATGAATGCGAGGATGAAGCGCTAAGATTTTACTTAAAGTAGGTTCTGATATATTAGCTCCCATTTTTAAAATCTCTGTAGCTTTAATTTTATTGATATGTTCATCAATGCCTTCAACTAAACCTCCAAAAGCAACTTCTGCAGTATTTGGGATATAACTAAATACAGTATTTTCTAAATCGTAATCAATAGCTTTTAAAACCTGAGGAACTAAATAATGCCCTAATTGCTGACGCTCTCTGTAAATATCAGCATCATTACCACGGCTAAAATAAATGCGTTCAAAAGAACAAGCTTTTTTCTCTAAAGGTTCAATGATTTGCTGTTCAGTAAATGTGCCGTCCTTTTTGATGATTGCTGCACATCCTGGGTTGAGTTCTTTAACATCGTTAATATCAACATTAAATACAGTTTGTATAACAGGTCTCTCACTAGCAACTACTAGTACTTCATCATCTTTATACATATATGCTGGTCTAATTCCACTTGGGTCACGTAATACAAAGGCATCACCATGTCCCATCATTCCAGCCATCACATAGCCACCATCCCAACGCTTACTACTTTCAACTAAAATAGATGCTACATCAATGTTTTTTTGAATTTCTTTTGAAATTTCGAAATTATTTAAACCTTGTTCTTTAAATATTTTAAATAATCGATCATTTTCTTTATCTAAAAAATGACCAATTTTTTCCA
>JBBIUW010000153.1:0-6373 GCA_037440045.1 Sphingobacteriaceae bacterium | reverse complement strand
GTAATTAAAATCGCAGAGAATAAAGATGCTCCAATACCAATTAATAATGTAGTTGCGAAACCTTGTACAGGTCCTGAACCAAACACCATTAAGATAATTGCCAAGATAGCTAACGTAACGTTAGAGTCAATAATAGAACTCATTGCATGTTTGAAACCTTCTTTAATTGCATGAGCCGCATTTTTACCGTGAGCTAATTCTTCACGAATACGCTCAAAGATTAAGATGTTGGCATCCACCGCTAAACCAATGGTTAATACGATACCAGCAATACCAGGTAAAGTTAATACAGCATTCATTGAAGCAAGAATACCCATAATAAAGAACATGTTAGCAATTAACGCAATGTTTGCTACCATACCTGCTTTATTATAATACATGTACATAAATACTAAGATTACTAATAAAGCAATAACAGTACTCATTAAACCAGAATCAATAGCTTCTTGACCTAAAGTAGGACCAACAACACTCTCTTCAACAATACGAGCAGGAGCAGGTAATTTACCAGCACTTAATACAGCTGCTAACGTATTTGCTTCTTCTACAGTAAAGTTACCTGTAATTTGAGATTTACCACCTTTAATTTCACCATTTACAGTTGGAGCAGAATAAACCATATTATCCATTACTACTGCAATTGAACGACCTTTTTTATCTCCTTGAGGAGAATTGTCTCTGGTTAATTTTGCCCATTTAGTAGCTGCCTCTCCAGTCATTGTCATACTAATGTATGGATGACCACCACTTTGAGCATCAAAATCAGGACGAGCATCAGTAATGATATCTCCAAACATTGCTGCTTTTCCACTTCTGTCAGTTACTTTAATAGCATATAATTCAAAATATTCGCCTACAACATCACCTGCTTCATTTTTTACTTCTTCAGCTTTAGCTCCCCACATAAATTTTAATTTATTTGGTAAGTAAGATTTTAAAGCTGCATTTTTTAATAATTCATTTGCTTTTGCTGTATCAGCTTTACTGTATGCACGAGCTACAACAGGTCCTGGTATAAATTGTTCAGGTTGTTGAGTTTGTTGATTGTAAGATACATTAGCTTTTAAAGGGCTAGGAGTGTTTCCAACATATATTAATGGGAAACGCATATTAAATGAATCTAATGATGTAGGAACTGTTGTGCCTGTAGCAGCAGCTACTTTTGTAGTGTCTGTAACTTTTGCTGTATCTGCTTTAGTAGGAGTAGCTGTAGCAATTTTAGATGTATCTGCTGCTGCTTTTTTAGCAGTATCAGCTTTTAAATTGAAGTTAGGATATAATGATTTTGATAATTTATCGTTAGCGCCCATTAATAAATTACCTAATTCAGTATTATCATAAGTTTCCCAGAACTCTAAGTTTGCTGTTCCTTGTAATAATTCACGAACACGTTCTTTATCTTTTACACCTGGTAATTCAACTAAGATACGTCCGCTGTTTCCTAATTTTTGGATGTTTGGTTGAGCAACCCCAAAACGGTCAATACGAGAACGGAATGTTTTTTCTGAATTAGAAATAGACTCTTCTACTTTAGTACGGATAAATTTAATAACCTCGTCGTTTGAAGCATTGTAAGCAATTTTACCTTTTAACTCAATAGCTTGAAATAAAGGAGCTAATTGACCATTAGGTGCGTTTTCTTTATATTTTCTTTCAAATAAAGTTAAGAAATCATCATTATTACCAACACCTAAACTAGCTTGAGCATCTTCTAAAGATTTTTTAAATGCTGCATCTTGGTTGTCGTTTGATAAATTTTTAACGATATCTTTTACAGAAATCTCTAAAGTTACGTTCATACCACCACGTAAATCCAAACCTAAGTTGATTTCACGTTTTTTACAGTCTTCGTAAGTGTAACTTGCAATTAATAAATCATAAACTGGCTGATTTTTAACTGAATCTAAGTATTTATCTACTAACTTTTCTCTTAAAGAATCTACAAAAAATGTATATTTTATAGAATCTCCGTTAGCGTATTTCTTAGCATTAGCCTGAACACCAGCTGAACCTGAAATGCTTTCCGCATATTCTTTTGCTTCAGTTTCTACCCCACGAGTTACCCATGTAAATGATAGGTAAAAAATACAAGCAAGCGCTAAAAGTATAGCGAAAATTTTAATGGCACCTTTGTTTTGCATAAATCGGTATTATTTCTAAATAAATTAAGGGTGCAAATATAGTTTTATCACTTATATAATGCAAATTAATTTAGTGCTGAAAATTAAGTAGTTAGCATTTTTTTGATTTATTAATTCGTATTTTTGCTTTTACTATGGCTCGTTACAAAATTTTGGTAGCACAAAATAATGTCTACCGAGATACTATCCCAGTTTTTGAATCTGGTAATAAGTTATTGATGCCTTGGGCAGGAGGAATTAATTTTAGCTCATTTACTCAAATAGATTTAAATGCTGATGGCAAAAAGGATATTGTAGCTTATGACAAAATATGTGGATCGGGGGGGAGATTAAGAGCCTATTTGAATGTTGGAGGAATAGGAGAAACAAAATATTTGCATGCCTATAATTACCAAAATCAGTTCCCTGAAGTAGATCAATGGGCTCTGTTTTTTGATTACAATAACGATGGAAAAGCTGATTTATTTACCTATACACCCGGAGGCATAAAGGTTTTTAAAAATACATCAATAGGAGCAAGTTTAAGTTTTTCATTAGCTAGTTCATTATTAAGAAGCGATTATAATCCTACAGGAACACCAAATGTTTCCAATTTGTATTGTAACTCAGTTGCGCTACCAGGTATTGGTGATTTAGATAATGATGGTGATTTAGATGTATTGGGCTTTTCGGTTTTTGGTATAAAAATAGAATTTCATAAAAACATGAGTCAAGAATTATATGGCACTTCTGATAGTTTAGTGTTTGATATGGTAGATGATTGCTGGGGAGATATTAAAGAAAATAATTGTCAGGTGGATATGAATCAATGTCCGTTTATGAAATTGTATTCAAACATCGTTGAAGATAGTTTATATAAACCATTACATTCAGGGTCATGCATCATGTGTTTTGATAGAGATGGAGATGGTGATAAGGAATTGTTGATGGGGGATATTTCTTGTAGTAATGTGTTTTATGCCGATAATCAAGGCCTTGTTAATAATGCTCACATAGGAGATACTACCATTTTATTTCCGAACTATCCTATAAAAAACAGTTCAAATGTGATTAGAATGAATTCTTTTCCTTGTACTTTTCATTTAGATGTAGATAATGATGGATTTAAAGATTTAATAGCGAGCCCTAACGCTGTTGCTGGTTCCGAAAACTATCAAAGTGTGTGGCTTTATAAAAATGCATCAACCACATCAACTGTAAATTTTGTGTTTCAAAAAAAGAATTTTTTACAAGAAAATATGATAGAGTTAGGCGAAGGCGCCTATCCTGTTTTGTTTGACGCTGATTCGGACGGTAAAAAAGATTTAATTGTAGGCAATTTAGGTTATTATAATGGTACTACTAATAAGTCAAGATTAGCTTATTATAAAAACATAGGCAGTGCTACAGCTCCTTCTTTTTCTTTAATCACCAAAGATTATCAAAATTTATCTAGTTATAATATTTTATCTATGGCACCAACATTTGGTGATTTAGATAATGATGGAGATTTAGATTTGATAGTTGGAGATAATAACGGACAATTGCATTATTTTCAGAATACTGCACTTCCTGGTGCAGCAGCTGTATTTGCTAATCATCTAAGCAGTTATCAAGCAATTGATGTAGGGAATTTTGCTTACCCTCAATTATTTGATGTTAACAAAAATGGAACTTTAGATTTAGTGATAGGTTCAGTAAATGGTAAGTTAAGTTATTATTCTAATATTGGAACAAATGTCATTCCTTCATTTAGTTTACAAACAAGTACATGGGGAGGCGTTGATGTGAGAGATATAACTATAGGGTCAATTACAGGTTACAGTATGCCATTTTTATATAGCGATGCAGGAGTTACAAAATTATTAGTAGGTAGTGAGATGGGAAACATTTATTTGTATAACAACATTGATGGTAATTTAGTAGGAACATTCAATAGAGTTGATACAACCTTATTTCATATTAATGAAGGACCAAGATGCGCCATATTTTTTGAAGATATAACCAATGATGGCAAACGCGATTTATTTGTGGGAAATCAAGCGGGTGGTTTGGCTTTTTTTAATTCTACCAATGTAAATGGAGTAGGAGTTGAGGAATTTTTAGCGGAAACAGATGTTACTATTTTTCCAAATCCAGCAATAGATAAAATAACTATAACAATAGACAATGATTCTTATTCGGAAATGATCATTAAATGTTACGATGTTTTAGGTAATGAAATATTGGACATGAAAACATTTAATAAAGTAACTCAAATTGATGTTTCAAAATGGAGTCAGGGGATATATTTTGTGACTCTCATAAGTGCTGAAAACAATCATTTAGTTACAAAAAAGATTGTTGTTCAGTAGTTACATGTTTTTTTAGACAGTTCTGCTGCTATTTTGTTGTATATAAAAATTAATACAAAAACACACAATCCAGGAAAAACAACAAGCCACCAAGCTGTAAAATGATTTTGAGCTTCGTTAAGTAAGTTGCCCCAGCTAACTGTGTTTAAAGGTATACCAACACCAATAAATGATAAAGAAGATTCTACTAAAACAGCGCCTGCTAAACCAAATACTATTTGTACAGCAATAAGAGGTAATACATTTGGTAAAATATGTTTTATAATTGTTCTGTAATTACTCATTCCTATTGCTTTACAAGAGGTAACATAATCTAATTGTTTTGCTTTTAAAAATTCTGCTCTAGTTAATCGTGCAATATTTGTCCAGCTTAAAAAGCCAATAATAACAATTAATAAACTATAGGAAGGTTTTGAAATAGCTGAAATAGCAATAATTAAAAGCAAGGTAGGAATTGAATTTAAAATTTCGATAGTTCTCATTATTAAACTATCTAATGGAAAATTTAAATAACCTTTGATAGGTAATTTTTCATCTATCCATTTCCCAATTTTTAATAAGATGTAAGCATTTTGAATGAATAGATAAATAGAGAAAAATAGTTGACAAATTAATTCGAATCCCCCGTTTTTAAATCCACTAGAAAAAGCTTCTTCTCGAATGACAAAGCAGATGAAATAACTTATAAATAAACTGAAAAGTAAAAGTAGAAGTTGAACATACCCTATTTTTAAGCTATTGTTTTCAAAATATCCAGAGCTAGCTCCAAAAATAATTCCTATTAAAGCGGCTATCAGCATGCTAAAAAAGCCTACACTTACCGAGATTCTAGCGCCATGAATAATCCCTGATAAAACATCTGTTCCGTTTTGTGTAGTTCCTAACCAATGCCTGAATTTATAGGGTAACGAAATTTGCGTTTCATTTTTTAGAGTTAAAAATTGTTTATCAAAAGGGCTTTTTCTTGGAGCATTGTCAGCATCAATACTATTTGGCGAATAAGCACAAATAGGGAAAATAACAAAATCAGTTTCTAAATATTTCCATTCTTTGCCCATGTTATAATTGATTGTTTCGCCGTTGATTACAGTTTTTGATGCTGAAGAAAAAACAGGAAACAACCAGTGTTGTTTATATTTACAAATGAGCGGTTTATCATTGGCTAAAAAGGGAGCAAAAACGGCAACAGTTACAAAAAATAAAAAAACATAGACGCATCTTTTTAAGACAAGGCTGCTTAAGAACATGTTTTTAATAGATATATATGTTTGTTTAAAATTCATTTATTTAACGATTCTGATTCTTGGGTCTACCCATGCGTATAAAATATCGGCTAACAAATAACTAATTATTGTAAGTATAGATGATAGCGTCATAATAGCAATCACAATGGGGTAATCTTGAGCAGTAATGGCTTTGATGGTTTCTAAACCCATGCCAGGAATTGTGAAAATACTTTCGATAATAACAGAGCCTCCTATAATACTTGGAAAAACACTAGTGAAAATAGTTATTAATGGAAAAGCAGCATTTTTAAGTGCGTGTTTCCATAATATTTTTTTAATGGACAAGCCTTTAGCATGTGCTGTTTTAATATAATCTAATTGCAATTGTTGCGAAATGGAAACTGTAGTTAGGTTTGAAATAAACGATAATGAGGAATAGGTATAGCAAATTAATGGTAATACGATATATGGAAATGATTCTATGATTTTTGATAGTAACGATGCGTCATTGCTATAACCTTCAATAGGTTTAATACCAGATGGTGGGAAAATGGATATGATATCTGGGTTGGCAAATAGCATGAGTAGTAAAACTCCAATAAAAAACGAGGGCATTGAATAGAGTAAAAATAAAATGACTTGAGAAGCCTTACTAAACTTGCTTAAAGGCTCA
>JBBIUW010000152.1:0-6383 GCA_037440045.1 Sphingobacteriaceae bacterium | reverse complement strand
CTTTTGTATCTAAAAATATTTTCTTTTGATTTTGATACAGAAGATGACCAAAAATAAAGTAAAACCACTTTATTTTGATATGGGAAAGAAAAGCTTTGAATTGAATTATCTGATGTTGCTAACACAAAACTAGGCGCATTATCTCCAATGTTTAATTGGTTTGTTTCCTGAGAAAAAGATGTATTGTAACAATTAAAATTTATAATCAGCAAATAAACTGACACAAATTTTAATTGTTTGATTTTAAATGTTTTCATAGTTTTTATATAAAATATACTTCAAATAAAATTTCAGTAATACATTATTTAACTAATGATTCTAAAGTTTTACTTAACGTTTCTCCTCTTAAATTTTTCGCAATAATAATCCCTTCTGCATCTACTAAAAAGTTGAAAGGAATACTGTTAACGCCATATCTTAATGCGGCAGCATTACTCCATCCTTGCAAATCACTAACATGATAAGGCCAAACTAATTGATCTTTTTCTATAGCTTTTTGCCAAGCAAATTCATTTTGATCAAGTGACACACTCAAAATTTCAAATCCTTTTCCTCTCTTAAAATTACTGTTATGAAATTTTGTGTATGCAGCTACTACAGCTGGATTTTCGGCACGACAAGGACCACACCAACTAGCCCAAAAATCAATCAATACCATCTTACCTTTAAATGATGATAATGTAATAACATTCCCTTTGGGAGATGCCATCATAATTTCGGGTGCTTTATTACCTAAATTAATTCCTTCAACAACGTCTATTTTAATTACTGGTATGTTTTCGGTTGCGCTTTTCACATCTTCTGTTTTGGTAACAGAAGTTTGAGTAGTTTCTTTTTTTGATTTACATGAAATCATCAAAGAAAAAACACAGATACCAACTATTAAAAATTTTGCATTCATGAATTAATTATTTTTTCTAATAATTTCTGCTCCAATAGCGTTTAAACGGCCATCAATATTTTGATATCCTCTGTCTATTTGATTGATATTAAAAATGGTACTTTTTCCTTTGGCACTCATAGCCGCAATTAATAAGGCTACCCCGGCTCTAATATCTGGCGATGCCATTTGAATAGCGCGTAATTGAACTTTTCTATCTAAGCCCATCACTGTAGCTCGATGTGGATCACATAAAATAATTTGAGCTCCCATGTCAATCAATTTGTCTACAAAAAACAAACGACTCTCAAACATTTTTTGGTGCACTAATATATTACCACGTGCTTGTGTTGCGGTTACTAAAATAATACTTAATAAATCTGGTGTAAATCCTGGCCAAATAGCATCTGCCACTGTAAGCATTGATCCATCAATAAATGTATCAATTTCATAATGAGCTTGAGAAGGAATATAAATATCATCTCCTCTGCGCTCCATTTGAATTCCTAAACGAGAAAATACTTTTGGTATACAACCTAAGTTATCATAAGATACATCTTTAATCGTAATTTCAGACTGAGTCATGGCTGCCATTCCAATAAAAGAGCCAATTTCAATCATATCAGGTAAAATACGATGCTTAGTTCCTTTTAAAGATGTTACTCCTTCAATAGTTAGCAAATTTGAACCTACTCCTGAAATTTTTGCCCCCATGGCGTTTAACATCTTACACAATTGTTGTAAGTATGGCTCGCATGCTGCATTATAAATAGTTGTAATACCTTCTGCTAAAACAGCTGCCATTACAATATTTGCAGTACCAGTTACAGACGCCTCGTCTAATAACATATAAGTACCTTTTAATTTTTTTGCACTTACTTTAAAGTTTTCGTTATCACTATCGTACTCAAACTTAGCTCCTAAATTTTCGAAACCAATAAAATGAGTATCCATACGGCGGCGACCAATTTTATCTCCTCCTGGTTTTGGCATATAAGCTACTCCAAAACGAGCCAACATTGGCCCTATAATCATGGTTGACCCTCTAAGTCCTCCACCTTTCTTTTTAAATTCTTCAGAAACTAAATAATCCACTTTAATTTCATCAGATTGAAACGTATATTCCTCGTGTCCAGTTTTTTCAACTTTTACTCCTAAATCACGAAGTAAGTCAATTAACTTATTGATATCAACAATATCTGGTATGTTGCTAATCGTAACTTTTTCTGGAGTTAACAATACAGCACACACAATTTGTAATGCTTCGTTTTTTGCTCCTTGGGGGATAATGTCCCCTTTTAATTGTCTGCCTCCTGTAACTTCAAAAATAGCCATAAATTAGGATGTTGGTCGGTTATTATTGTTTCTGTGTTTAAACTTATTTTTATTTTTCTTGTGACGGTTTTTATTATTACCACCACCTGCATTTAAATTGATTGGTGTTTGATTATTGTGATTTTTGTTTTTTAACTCGTTGGCATGAGTTAATGCTGAAGTTTCATCAATATGCAATTCATTATTTGTCATCTCTTTGAATTGCTTGAAAATTACATCATCAGTCACTGAATCTTTATTCCAATTTACGTACGATTTTTTTAAGTGATTTGCTATTAAACGAGATAACTCTTTTTTCTCAGGACCTTCCTCGTACGTTTTAGCAGCATCAATAATACGCTCAATAGTTTTTCCGTAGTGCTTATACTTCATTTTTGTAGCAGGATACGGAACAGTTTTAGGTTTAGTTGCAAATGTTTCAGCACTTGGACGAGGATATGGAGAATCAACATCTAACTGAAACTTTGAAATCACAAATAAATGATCCCATAATTTATGCGTAAAATCAGCAATATCACGTAAATGTGGATTTAACTGACCCATAATTTGAATAATTGCTCTAGCACATTTATTTCGCTCTTCTCTATCTTCAATAGTAATGCAATGATCAATCATTACTTGAATGTTTCTGCCGTATTCCGGAATCTCTAATTTAGGAAGCTGAGTATTATATTCCATAGTGTATTTAAAAATTTAAAGTTAAGAAATTTTAAGCCATATTTTATCCCTTTTACAAGAGATATAAAGAGTCGAAGGTTAATAAAGTAGGACTCTTTATTTTAGATAATGAAGTGTAAATATAACAATTACTTTGTCAAAAAAGCAATGTATCATCAGATGTTTTTAATCATCACAAAATCATTCATTTGATACCCATCTCCAATATCAAAATCTTCTACTCTATCAATCTTAAATCCATTTTTAAAATAAAAATTAATCGATTTATAATTCTGCCTATTAACAGTGAGTGTCAGTGATTTAGGACTAATTGTTTTAATTAATATTTCAAGTACTTCTGTTCCTATACCTTTATTAGCAATTTGTTGTTGGATATAGAATTTATGCAAAAAGAAATAAGCACCATTATCGCTACTTACAGAGATAAAACCAATGCTTTGATGATTGGATTGAATTAAATAAAACACATGTTTTTTATGATGCATTTGCTCCATTAAACTTTGGTAATTATATATTTTAGCTAACATATAATCTACCTGCGTTTGTCCTATGATACTCACATAATGCTCATTCCATATAACTTTGGCTAGTTGAGCAATTGTTTCAAAATCTTTTTCCTGAGCAATCGTTAAGTGTATCATTAAAGAAAGTATTTGTGTATCTTTGCGTTTGTAAATTAAATACCAATAATTGAAACCGAATATACAGCAAAAAATTTCAATCAAAAACCGTAGAGCGAGTTTTGATTATAGTTTTATTGAAAAATATACCGCAGGCATTGTTTTAGTGGGTACTGAAATAAAAGCAATTAGAGAAGGAAAAGCTTCTTTAGTGGATAGTTTTTGTTATTTTAGAAATGGAGAGTTGTTTATTAAAAACCTAAATATTAGTATTTATACCGAAGGTAATTTATATAACCACGAACCAACCCGCGAACGCAAACTTTTACTTAGTAAACAAGAACTTAATAAATTACAAAAAAAAATGATGGATAAAGGGTTAACCATCATCCCTACTCTTTTGTTTACAGCAGATAGTGGTTATGCAAAAGTAGAAATAGCAGTGGCTAAGGGTAAAAAATTATACGACAAACGTGATGATTTAAAAACTAAAGATTTGAATAGAGAAATGAATCGGAAGTTTAAATAATTATTAATCTAATAGCACTAACTTTTAAACAAAAACATTAGTTTTACGCCAATAATTGATATAAAAAAACGCTCAAATTACTCAAAAAGCTTATTTTTAAAGCAATTACACACTGTAACAAAACTGGTACGCCATTTGGTAATTAAAAACAAAAAATTAAACCTATGAAAAAAATATTTTTTTTAGCATCGTTAGTAAGTCTTGCTTGTATTTCTTGTAAATCAAAAAAAGAAGCTGTTAAAACAACAGAAAATACAGCCAATACCGTTAATACATCAAGCGACAAACCTGTTACTTACCGATTAATTGTTTCATTTATTAGCAAAGGTGCAGGAACAGATAGCGATAAACGCACAGCATTTTTGGCATATGTAGATGGGCATGCGTTAAAACCAGCATATAAAACTGTAACATGGGGAAGAGAAGGTGAAACGGATTATTGTTTTAACTTGTCTGAATTAACCTCTAAAAAAGATATGGTTACTTTTATTGAAGAAGTAAGAAAAATTGCCGCAGGTTCGGATATGATGAATGTTACCGAAAATGCTGAATGTCAGCACAAAGGGAGATAGATTTATACATGATATATATCATATACAGGTAAAAGCTTCTTATTTTTCAACAAAATACAAGTTTTCACCTAAAAATTGTGGAAAATCGAGTCAGCAATGGCTCGATTTTTTTTTTACTTTTGTACCCTAACTAAAAACTAAATTCTTTATAAAATGAACGAAATTGGATTAAAAGCACAAGATGCTTCTGTTGCCCAATTAGGCTTAGCAAATGTAGAAATGGCTTATTGGAACTTGCATCCATCAGAACTAGTTGAGGAAACTATTATTCGTGGGCAAGGTGTATTAACTGATGTTGGTGCTTTAGCTATTGATACTGGAGAATTTACAGGTCGCTCTCCTAAAGATAAATTTGTTGTTTACGACGAAAACACTAAAGATAGCGTTTGGTGGGGCGATGTAAATAACCGTTTTGAATCTGATAAATTTGATGCTTTACAAAACCGTATGTTAGCATACTTAGGTGGTAAAGAAGTTTGGGTAAGAGATGCTTATGCATGTGCTGATCCTTCTTTTAGAATTAATATTCGTGTAGTAAACGAAACTCCTTGGAGCAACTTGTTTTCTTACAATTTATTTTTACGCCCTACTGCCGAAGAAATTAAAACCTTTAAACACGATTGGTTGATTTTAAACGCACCAGGTTTTATGGCTGATCCAAAAATCGATGGAACTCGCCAACATAACTTTGCTATTATCAACTTCACTAAAAAAACAATTTTAATTGGTGGAACTGGATATACTGGAGAAATTAAAAAATCTATTTTCTCAGTATTAAACTACATTTTACCTCACGAGAAAAAAGTACTTTCAATGCACTGCTCTGCTAATATTGGTAAAGATGGTGATACAGCTATTTTCTTTGGTTTATCAGGAACTGGAAAAACAACTTTATCTGCTGACCCTAACCGTAAATTAATTGGTGATGATGAGCATGGATGGGCAGATAAATCTGTGTTTAACTTTGAAGGTGGTTGCTACGCTAAATGCGTTGACTTAACTGCTGAAAAAGAGCCACAAATTTTTAATGCAATCAAATTTGGTTCGTTATTAGAAAACATTAATTACTACGAAGGAACTACTACTGTAAACTACGCAGATATTTCTAAAACAGAAAACACACGTGTAAGTTACCCGGCTAATTATATTGATAACGCTGTTACTCCTGCAGTTGGTGATATTCCTAAAAATATTTTCTTTTTAACTTGTGATGCATTTGGTGTTTTACCTCCAATCTCTAAGTTAAATACAGGACAAGCAATGTATAATTTTATTTCTGGATACACAGCTAAAGTGGCTGGAACAGAGATGGGAATTACTGAGCCTACAACAACTTTCTCTGCTTGTTTTGGTAAAGCATTTTTACCTTTACACCCAACAAAATATGCTGAGTTATTAGGAGAAAAATTAAAGAAACACAACGTTAACGTTTGGTTATTAAATACTGGATGGGTTGGCGGAAGCTACGGTGTTGGTAATCGTATTAAATTATCATACACTCGTGCTTTAATTACAGCAGCTTTAAATGGCGAATTAGATAAAGCTGAAATGGGTACAACAAATTTCTTTGGATTAAAATTCCCTAAAACATGTAAAGATGTTCCAACAGAAATTTTAGATCCACGTAACTCATGGGCTGATAAATCTGCATATGATGCAAAAGCTAAAAACTTAGCTGAGCAGTTTATCAAAAACTTTGATCAATATGCTTCTGCTGCAAATGCTGAGATTATGGCTGCTGCTCCAAAAGTTGAACAAGAAGCTTAATA
>JBBIUW010000151.1:0-6395 GCA_037440045.1 Sphingobacteriaceae bacterium | reverse complement strand
AATATATTTCTAACCAAAAAGATTTAGTGGCGGGTTCTGTTATTGTTGAATATTTATTTGAAAAGCACTTTTGTAACGAACAGCAATGTGTTACATTTTTGAGAGAGCTTAATACATCAAAAACAAAAACGCTTTTTGATATTTTAAATGAATGTGGATTGAGGGGTGATATTGTTAAGTTAACGGCTTCAAATTTATTTGATGCTTGTTTGGAGATTATCAGTACTTTAAAATTAAATAAAAGCAATCCTCAATACATTCGTTTTTTTCTAGATGAAGTATTAGGCTTTTTACAGGGCAATACATCCAATATTAGTTTATTTATTGATTGGTGGGAAAGAAGAGCAGATAAGGCCTCGGTAATTATTCCTGAAGGAATTAATGCGGTAAATATTATGACAATTCATGCTTCTAAAGGATTAGAATTTCCAATTGTTATTTCTCCTTATTTAGCTTGGGATATAGAAAAAAATCAGTCGATATGGGTTGATGTTGCCGAAGAAAATATAGATTTACCAGTAGCTTTAATTAATACAACAAAAACGGCTGATAAAACGATTTATAAAGTATTAGCAGAAAACGAACGACAACAGCAAACTTTGGATAGTTTAAATATGTTGTATGTAGATTTTACAAGAGCTGTTGAGAGATTGCACATTATTTCACCTGAATTAAAAAAGAAAAGTGCTAAAAACTGTCACACTTGGTTAGTTAATTTTTCTGAAACTCAATCGCACTATCAAGCTTCTGCACATTTTATAGAATTTGGCACTCTTCATAAAACAACTAAAAAACCGCATCATAAATCAGGATTAGAACAACTTCAAATTCATTCCATTGATTTTAATCGAAATTCTGATGTGATTCAAATTAAAGGAGCTTCTAATTATAATTCAAACGAAGAGGTTTCAAATGCCAGAGAGTATGGTATTTTAGTACATTATATTTTGTCAAAAATTAATTCTATTGAGGATGTGGATGCCGTGATTCAGCAGGCTATATTATCGGGAGATGTTACAGTTGATGAATCTAATAAAATGATGCTGGAAATTAAGCGCTTGTTAGCTTTGCCTGCTTTGGTAAATTATTTTGAAAAAGGCGTGAAGGTTAAAAATGAATTAGAAATATTAACGGCAGCAGGTGATATTTTAAGACCCGATAGAGTTGTTATTCAAGGTAATCATGCGATTGTTATTGATTATAAAACGGGTAAAAAAAATGCTCAAAAGTATCATGCTCAAATGCAAGATTATGAATATGCTTTGTTAAGTTTAGGTTACAGTTCTGTAAAAAAAATACTATTGTACATTCAAGAACAGGAAATAGAGATACTATAATCTTTTAAAACCTACCATTTACCGCCTTGTGGAGTAGCTTTGCCTATATTGTATTGTTTATGATATACTAACTCATTTATTTTGTTTCCGAAATCAACAACAATTTTTAACATTAAACGTTACACAAAAGGTAAAAATATCGTTTAGGAAACTGGATAAGAAAAATAAGTTTCCTATGTTTGCACCCGAATTTTAAAAAAGTATGAAAAATTTATTTTTGTTATTCCTTATAGGCCTTGCCACCACATCAATGGCTCAAGATAAATACACAGTGAGCGGTTATGCTAAAGACGCTAAAAATGGCGAGGCTTTAATAGGCGTTACTGTTTACAAAAAAAACTCTCAAATTGGAACCAGTACAAATGTGTATGGGTTTTATTCGTTAACCCTTCCTAAGGGGCAAGATACTATTGTATTTTCTTTTATGGGCTATAAAACTGTTTATATGCCCGTTGATTTGACATCAAATAAAACCTTGAGTTTAGAGATGGCAGAAGAAGGGAAAGAATTAGAAGAGGTTGTGGTTTCGTCTGAAAAAGAAGACAAGAATATTAAAAGCATGGAAATGAGTGTATCTAAATTAGATATTAAACAAATTCAAAAAATGCCTGCTTTATTAGGAGAAGTAGATGTAATTAAAAGTATACAGTTATTGCCTGGAGTTACAACAGTGGGTGAGGGAGCAAGTGGGTTTAATGTACGTGGAGGAAACATTGATCAAAATTTAGTACTAATGGATGAGGCTCCGGTATATAACTCTTCTCATTTATTTGGATTCTTTTCTATTTTTAATCCTGATGCTGTTAAGGATGTCAAGTTAATTAAAGGTGGTATTCCTTCGCAATATGGCGGCAGAGCTTCTTCCGTTTTAGATATTAGAATGAAAGAAGGAAATAGCAAAAAATTAGAAGTAAACGGAGGTCTAGGAACAATTTTCAGTCGCTTGTCAATTGAAGCACCGTTATTAAAAGATAAAGCATCGTTTATTATCGCAGGCAGAAGAAGTTATATTGATGTGTTGGCAAAACCATTGTTAGCAAAACAACAGCCTAATTTAAAAGACGCTAAATTTTATTTTTATGATTTAACTGCCAAATTTAATTGGAGAGTTAATGATAAAAATACAGTGTTTGCAAGTGGTTATTTAGGAAGAGATGTGTTTGGAGCAGGATTTAAATTTAATTGGGGAAACACAACAGCAACCTTGCGCTGGAACCATATTTTTAATAGCAAGTTGTTTATGAATTTAACCACGTTTTATAGTAATTATAAATATGAGCTAGGTTTTAAAGATGAAGGCAGTAGCCAAAAGTTTGATTGGACATCTAACATTATTAACTATAGCTTAAAACCAGATTTCACGTATTATTTAAATAGTAAAAATACTATTAAGTTTGGAGCGCAAGGTATTTTATACACCTTTAAGCCAGGGCAAGCTATTATTACAGCGCAAGATGGTAGCGAGTCTAATATTAGTTTAGATAACCAATATGGGGTTGAATATGCAGGTTATATTGATAATGAACAAAAGCTAACAAATAGATTTACTTTACAATATGGAATACGATGGTCGTTTTTTAATTATTTAGGTAAAGGCACAAAGTATACTTACAGAGATACAATACCTAATGAGAGTAAACCATTAGATGGTGAAGAAAAAATTGCAGCAGGAAAAAATATTAAAACTTATAATAATCCTGAACCACGTTTAGCAGTTAACTACACGATCAATGATAAAAGTTCAGTTAAATTAGGCTACAATCGTATGTCACAGTATTTACATATTGTGTCCAACACTGCAGCATCAACACCATTAGATATTTACACACCTGTTACTAATAATATTAAACCTTTAATTTCAGATCAAGTAACCTTAGGGTATTTTAGAAATTTTAAAGAAAATATGTTTGAAACCTCGGCTGAGGTTTATTATAAAGACTTACAAAATCAATTAGATTATGTGGATAATGCCAACTTATTACTTAATAAATATCTAGAAGCTGATTTAATTCAAGGAAAAGGAAGAGCTTATGGTTTGGAGTTGTATGTAAAAAAAGCTAAGGGTAAATTAAATGGTTGGGTAAGTTATACATTATCTAAAACAGAAAGACAAGTAAGAGGAATTAGTAACAGTGAGTGGTTTTTATCTAAGTATGATAGAACACACAATATAAACACGGTTTTAATTTATGACTTAAGTAAACGTTGGAGTTTTTCTGCAAATTTTGTTTATCAAACTGGAACGCCTGCTACGTTTCCAACTGCTAAAGTTGAAGTACAGGGATACGTAATACCATATAATACTGATAACAAACGAAACAATTATCGTAATACTCCTTATCATCGTGCGGATATTGGAATTACCTATAACTTTAAGAAAAATGATAAAAGAAGATACAAGCAAACTATTGCTATAAGCGTTTACAACGTTTATAATCGCAGAAATGCTTTTTCAATTTATTTCAGAAACAATCCTGATTATCCTGTAAACACAGAGGCAGTTCGCTATTCTGTGGTTGGTTCTATAATTCCTGCAATTACTTATAATTTCAAATATTAATATTATGCAAACAATTAAATTATATATCCTGTTATTTTTTGCTGTGGCATTAGCATCTTGTGAAGATGTGATTCAAGTAAAATTAGATAAAGGCGAACCGATGGTTACGATCGATGCTTTTGTGAATGATATGCGTTCTACTCAAAAAGTTAGATTAACGTATACAGATGATTATTTTAGTCAAAAACCTAATTATCCGGTTACTGGTGCAAGTGTTAGCATTAAAGATTTAACGTCAGGAATTACGTATACATTTACGGATAATAATGACGGAAATTATACTTACAGCTTGACTCCAGCAGATACTTTGGGAAAAGTTGGGCATAATTACGAGCTAACTGTCATACATCAAGGTTATACCTATAGATCAACCTCTAGAATGAATAGAACAACTAAGGTTGATAGTTTAGTAGCTACATATAAAGAAGGAGGAGGATTAAGCAATGCACAACCTGGATATAAATTTGCTTTTTTAGGATTTGACATTCCTGGTGATACAGTGGATTACTATTGGATTAAATCATACAGAAATGGTGTTTTCTTTAATAAAGGAGGAGAGATAAATATTTGTGCAGACGCTGCTTATGGAAATGGAGCTGATGGATTTCCATTTATAACGCCTATTGCCGAAGGTATTACTCCTTTTGGTGAGATATTTAAATTAAATGATGTTTGTAGAGTTGAGATTCATTCTATCAATTTGGAAACATTTAATTTTTTAACTCAAGTGCAAACACAAACTACAAATTCTGGTTTATTTGCAACAAGCCCTGAGAATGTGAAAACAAATATTAAAAATATCACCAGCGATAAAGTAAAAGTAGTTGGATGGTTTTGTATGAGTGCAGTAGGTTATAAACAGGCCATTGCACAGTAATTAGTTTTTGTAAATTAAACGCATCATTTCTTCATCTTTTCTATACACATCAATGTATAATTTAAGCCCTGTACTATCTGCTTGTGCAGTATAATATCTTGTAAAGATAGGAAGTGGTTTTTTGAGTTTAATTTTACGTTGTTCTTGTTTAGCAAAATATACTTGTAAACTATCCATTGTATAATGCACGCTGTCATCTCTAATTAGGAAGTCAGCAAAATCAATAAAGTTTTCTAAACGAATACAGCCATGACTTTGAGCACGAGAACTTGTTTTAAAATAACGCTTGGAGTTAGTATCATGTAAATAAACTCCAAAAGGATTGTTGAAATTAAATTTTACAACACCTAAACTGTTTTCTTCGCCAATACGTTGTCTAAATCTTACAGGTAAATAATCTTTGGTGTATTTTTTCCAAGGAATTTTTGTATAATCTAGTACTTTGTCCCCAGCGCCAAGTACTTCAAAGTTTTTCTTTCTAATATAAGACGTATCTCGTTGTACAGCTGGTAAAATTTCTTTGGTTGCAATACTAATTGGTACATTCCAATACGGGTAAATAAGCATGAGATCAATTTTGCTTTTTAAAATAGGAGTTTGGTTTTCTGGCTTCCCGCATACAATGGCAGATTGCATCACAACGGTATCTTTTTCGTAAACAGTAAGCCAAAATGTAGGAATATTAATAAATGCATATTTTTCAGGGAACTTGTTTTCCCAACGCCATCTTTCCATGGCCATGCATATTTGCTGAATAATTTTTGTGCGGTTGTAGGATAAAGCCTGTGTAGTATATTTTCCAATTTTCCCATCTGGTTGAATAAACCATTTTTTTTGTAGTTTATTTAAAGCTCTGCTTAACTTTAAGCTATCATTTGCAGTGGAAGTAGTGTCGTAAAAACCTTGTTTAATTAAGCTTTTGATGATTAAATTTCTTTTAATAAGAGAGTCTTTTTCTGAAATAAATGGAATGGAATCAATTTGAAATAAAGAGGTGTCGTTAATAATAATAGCCAATTCTTTTTTTAAAGTTTGATAATGATAAAATTTAGGCTCTAATGAATCAAACGATGCTCTTAACTTTCCGGTTTGATAGCCACTATTTAAAATACTATCCCAACCTCTATCAAGTTTTTTAAAGTTAGTTTGTAATAATAAACTATCTGGATAAAATCGGCCTTTGTTTAAATGAGCACCAATTAAAAAATATGCGTCACTCATTAAAAAATCGGCTTTAACTAATGAGGTTGCATTAATTAACTCTTTGTTTGAGTGAATAGAATCAATATTGTTTTTAATTTCTTTTAAATGGTATTGCTTTGGGATTAAACCATAATAGATTATTTTTTCTATTAAGTTTAACAAACTATCTCCTTTGCTATTTATGGAAGATTGTTGGAACCATAAAAGATTTGATGAATAGTTGTTTTTAAAATAAGGATAGCAGATGAGTTTTACTGAATCAATTGTCAAAACACTATCTTTTTGGAGATATGAAGACACTAAAGCTGTAACCTCCTTATTTAAATCTTGAGGTGTTACTTTTACTGTTTTAATTTCTTCTTTTGGCTCTGTTGAGCATGAAATACAAATTAAAATAGGTGTAAAAAAAACAAAGCCC
>JBBIUW010000150.1:0-6401 GCA_037440045.1 Sphingobacteriaceae bacterium | reverse complement strand
TGCTCTTCCGATCTCGCTTTCGGTCTAAAACACTAATAAGTGTCTCAACATTCTCAATATCTTTTAAATCTAAAAACTGACATATATTTTTCAGATATGTTTCATTTAATGAACCATTATCATTGATTTGATGAATCAACCCAATTAAATAGGAATGAATCTGCTGAATGCTCGTTTGATGATATGAAATGTAAGCATTAAATCTATTTTCATCTAAATCATGGGACATTAATTGAGTATAGTAGATGTTTTCTAAAATAAAAGTTTCAATTGTATTTTTCATTTTCCTGTTTTTGTATTATTAATCAGTATTTACAGACTAAATATGAGATATTTTTTCGATAGTTCCAATTTTTCCAATCAGTTGCCAATTGCTCCCCAATCATTACACATGAGTGAAAAAATGTTGCCAATAGGTTGCCAATTATAAACACATACAATTCCAATCTTTACAATTTTGTTTTCAATCAAAACGCATTGCTAAAAAAATGTTTTCAATCAGGATTGCATTGGAAAATTAATGTTTTCAATTCAAGAAAACATGGTTTTAATTAAAACAGAATATAACAGAATTTGTATTCAACCATAATCGAAATAAAAAATCACGAATCAAATAACAGTTCAATTTGCGGTCAAGCACTTTTTTAATTGATACAACTTTGTGTAATTAACTAAGAGGTCTAAAATTACTGGCTCAATTATTGTAAGTTATAAGATGTTGATAATCAATAATATATGATTTATATTTTGTACATTTGTAACGTTAGACCCAATTAAAAAAATGGGCAAATGAACTTAGAAAAATTAAAACACAAAGAAAAAATTAGCGTTCAGGAATGCAAAAAAATACTGAATAAACAAGGAGAGAATTTCTCGGATGAAGAAGTAAAGTCAATTAGGGATTTTCTTTACACACTTATAGAGATTGATTATTTCCATTTTCAAAAATATGTGAAAGCAAAAGCCGAACAGCTATTAGTAAATGAAGAAGAAGGGAACGTAATTCAATTAAACGAAATAAATGAATCAACTGACTTACGACAAACAGGATAAAAAATAACTAAAAAAATACATTATGAAACGCAAAGCAATTATTTACATTCGAGTATCTACAGATGAACAAGCAGATAAAGGTTATAGCCTAAAACATCAATTAGAACGCCTAGAGAAATTTTGTGAAATACAAAACATTGAAATAGCAGCCATTTTTAATGAAGACTATTCAGCTAAAACATTTAACCGACCGGAGTTTACAAAACTCTTGGCAATGTTAAAGAAAAATAAAAATATGGCAGATATGCTTTTGTTTACAAAGTGGGATAGGTTTTCAAGAAATGCAGGAGATGCTTATGGAATGATTAACACTTTAAATAAACTAGGAGTTGAGCCACAAGCAATGGAGCAACCGTTGGATTTAACCGTACCTGAAAATAAAATCATGTTGGCAGTTTATTTAGCTGCACCCGAAGTTGAAAACGACCGTAGAGCTTTAAACGTATTAGTGGGAATGCGAAGGGCAAGAAAAGATGGCCGTTGGATGGCAACTGCGCCTAAAGGCTATAAAAATACGGTTGATGAAAATTTAAAAAAGATTATAGCACCAAGTAATGATGCCCCTAATATTGTTTGGATTTTTGAAGAACTGGCAAAAGGCGTCTATAATGTTGCTCAACTTTGGGAATTATCAAAAGAAAGAAACTTTAAATGCAGTAAAAACAATTTTTGGAATATTATACGTAATCCTGTGTATTGCGGAAAAATTATAATACCTGCCTACAAGGACGAGGACGTTATGATAGTTCAGGGAACACATGAAGCTTTGATAACAGAAGAGTTGTTTTATAACGTACAAGATATACTTGACGGAAGAAAACGGAATATTCCTACTAAAAATACTCGTAAAGATGAACTACCGTTAAGAGGCTATCTTATTTGTCGAAAATGTGGTAAATTATTGACAGGAAGTGCATCAAAAGGTAACGGAGGGAAATATTACTACTACCATTGCCAAAAAGGTTGTAATGAACGTTTTAAAGCTATGGAAGCAAATCAATTATTTTTAATGGAACTTAAAAAATTTGAATTTAAACCAACTGTGATTGATTTATACTATAAAATGATGCACGATACATTTAAAGAAAATGGGGCAGATAAAAGTCAAGCAATAAAACACATTAAAGTTGAGATTGATAAAAATAGAGAACGGATTAATAATGCACAACAAATGATGTTAGATGGACAATTAGATGCTGCAGATTACAAGGACATAAAGAAGAGATATGAGCCTGAGATTGATAAATTAGTTCGCAAGACAATGGAAATATCTTCAATGGATTCCAACTACAAGAAATACATGGACGAAGGTTTTGGATTAATGAAACAATTTGCTACTGAGTACAATAGAGCAGATTTGCAGACTAAACAACAAATAATTGGTTCGGTTTTTCCAGAAAAATTGGTTTATGAAAATAAACAGTATCGAACCGAAAACATGATGGGTGTTGTAATGAAAATTTGCTGTAAAATCAATGCTTTTGGAGCAAAAAAAAGTGGGACTGAGACAACTTGCGTTGCTCAGTCCCACTACGTGATCCCGATTGGATTCGAACCAATGGCCCACAGCTTAGAAGGCTGTTGCTCTATCCAGCTGAGCTACGGGACCAGTATTTAAGTAAACTTAAAATTGGAATGCGAATTTAATACTTTTTTTTCAATATAAATCGTCTTTTTTTAATACTTTAATTATTACAATATTTTGCTATTTTTAACGCTTTATAGCTTGTGACTAAATTATCCGTCGTAATTGTTAATTATAATGTAAAGCATTTCATCGAACAATGCTTGTTTTCTGTGCTTAAAGCATCAGAAAATGTTGCTTGTGAGGTATTTATAGTTGATAATAATTCTGTAGATGGTTCTGTAACGCTTATTCAAGAAAAATTTCCTCAGGTAAACCTCATTGTTAATAAAGTTAACACTGGCTTTTCAGTGGCTAATAATCAGGCACTGAAAATTGCTAAAGGGGAGTATGTTTTGCTTTTAAACCCAGATACAGTAGTTCAAGAAGACACTTTTTCTAAAATTATAGAATTTATGGATGCTCATCCCGAAGCTGGTGGGTTGGGAGTGAAAATGCTAGATGGACAAGGTAATTTTGCTCCAGAATCGAAAAGAGGGTTGCCTACACCTGAAGTTGCTTTTTATAAAATGTTTGGCTTTGCCCGACTTTTTCCTAAATCTAAGCGTTTTGGAAAATATCACTTAACCTACATGTCGGAAGACGAATTAAGTGAAATAGATGTAATGAGTGGCGCGTTTATGCTCATTCGAAAAACGGTTTTGGATAAAATTGGATTTTTGGATGAAACATTTTTTATGTATGGTGAGGATATTGATTTGTCTTATCGCATTAAATTAGCTGGATATAAAAACTATTATTTTCCTGACACTCAAATTATACACTATAAGGGCGAAAGTACCAAAAGAAGTAGTTTAAATTATGTGGTTATTTTTTATAAAGCAATGGCCATATTTTCAAATAAGCATTTTAGCGGATCTAATGCTTTTTGGTTTAATGCTTTAATACATTTAGCTATATTTTTAAAAGCTAGTTTAGCCTTATTGTCTAGATTTTTTAAAGCTTTCACAGTTCCTATTATAGATTTCTGTATCATAACTTATGGTTTATTTTTTATTAAAAATATTTACCAGCAAAATACAGGTATTAATGGAAATATTTATTCTGAAAAATTATTGAGTATTGCATTTCCCTTATATGCGTTGGCGTGGATTGTAATGGTTTATTTTAATGGAGGATATGATAAACCTATAAAACTTTTAAGAATAGGAAGGGGCGTATTGGTTGGTACCGTTTTTATTTTAATGGGCTATTCTTTATTGCCTGAGTCTTTGAGGTTCTCTCGCGCTTTGATTTTATTAGGAACAAGTTGGGCTTTAGTATGTTTTTTTGTAACCCGCTTGTTATATCATTTTTTCAAATTAAAGTCGTATACTTTAAGTAGTGCAAAAACTAAACGTATAGCTATTATTGGTGAAGAAGAGGAGTTTAATAGAGTATCTGCTTTATTAAAACAAACCCATGCAAATCCTAGTTTTGTGGGTTTTGTGAGTGCAGAAGTAAATGGTGTCCATAATCCATCTTACATAGGTAAAATAAATCAAATTGATGAAATCATTAAAGTGCATCAAATTAATGAAATTATCTTTTGTGCTAAGGATATTAGTTCCCAGTTTATTATAAATAACATGTTAACGCTTGTTTCTAGCGGTGTTGATTTTAAAATTGCTCCTCCAGAGAGTCTTTCTATTATTGGTAGTAATGATGTAGATACTGCGGGAGATTTATATGTCATAGATGTAAATAGCGTTACCAAATCAAATAATAAAAGGAATAAACGTTTGTTGGATATAGGCGTAAGTATTTTACTTATAATTTTTAGTCCAATATTGATTTTTATTCAAGATAAAAAATCTAATTATTTTTTGAATTGCTTTAATGTGTTATTTGGTTTTTATTCGTGGGTAGGATATGGAAAAATTACAGATAAATCTTTACCAGAAATTAAACGCTCTGTTTTGTCCCCGTCTATGCTTTTTGAGGATGAAGTGGATAGTAATAAAATTAAATTAATGAATTTAAGGTATGCAAAGGATTATCAAATAGAAAAAGATGTTGTGATAATTTGGAAATGCAGAAGATTGTTAGGGAAATAAAAAAGGCTTGATATATTATCAAGCCTTTTTTATTTTTTAATTGGTTTGTTATTTCACAACCGTAAATAATTTTTTAGTCTGTAATTGTTTTGAATCCGTAATAGATAATATATAGGTTCCTTGTAATAAATTTGAAACATTAATTTCTAGTTCATTTTCACCTATATTAATATTAGCTGTTTTATTAAGAATAATTTTCCCCATCATATCTACAACTTCTAAATTTATAGATTTTGATTCCTGACTATTTAATTTAATTGTTAGCTTATTTGAAGCTGGGTTTGGATAAATTGAGCTAATTGATATTAGCATGGCTGTTTGTAGCTCTTTAATGCCAACAGGAGCTGCAGAGCAACTATTGGTACATGAGCAATAAGTTGTTGTACCTGATATGGTACCTCCTGGTCCGTCCATTCCCAATGCTGGATGTCCTGCATCACAAATATCGATATGTGTAGTACCTGATCCTAAAGTACCTGAATTTAATGTTTGTCCAGTTACGTTAAATCCTCCACAAGAAGATGACGGACCATATACGTTTGCAGAGTTATACCAATCTCTTCCTACATTCATCATGCATTTGGTTGTAAATGAAGCGCTAGTAGAATTGTAAAAATCTCTCACTATATTCATGAAAATATTATTTGTGAAATTTGAACTATATGAGCTATAAAAATCTCTTGTTACTGTAATATTTCCATTGTTAGTAAATGTACTTGAGTAACTATTTGCCATGTCATTTGTTACCGAAATAACACCAGTATTTGTAAAATTGCTACTATATGCATTACCAAAATTTCTATTGATTGATATACGATTTGAATTGTTGAAAGTTGCCAACGTATCCCACATATCATAAACATTAATAGTTCCTGTATTAATAGTTGTAGCGTGGTCTGCCGTGGTAAATGCAGTACCTGTTTGATTACCATTATTTACGTAAGAGGAGTTTGCATTAGTAATCATTAAACTATCTATTAGTGCACTAGCATAATTCGTAAATGTTCCAGCACTAGATACTAAAACACTGTATGTATCAATAGTTCCGTAATTTTTTAGAGTTCCGCCAGCAACCCATAAATTAGTAGATTGAATCTTGCCTTGGTTACACAAAGTTCCGCCTGCTGTAATAGTGATTAAACCTGTCATAGTTCCTGTTGAAGCAACACAAAGGGTTTGTCCAGAACCAATAATATGACTAGAAGCATCCAAACCTGTAACGTTTATTGTACATCCAGTACATTGTGCATTTGATTTAATAGCAAATGCAATTAAAGTCATAAAAATTAAGTAAATTTTTCTCATAGTGATTTAGGGTTATATCATTAAACAATTTAGAGGCCGTATTTATTCTACTAAGTAATTGAAAGTAAATTAATCAAGCAATGACATCGGTCAGTACAAAAACTAAAAACCTAAAACAGATCTTACTTGTTTTAATTTTTCTTGAGCAATTTTTCTTGCTTTTGCTTCTCCTATTTCCAATTCTTTTTCTAAGAGTTGTGTGTTGCTCATTAATTCATTAAAGCGTTTCCTTGGTCTTTCAAACTTATTTAAAATCAACTCATATAATGCTGTTTTTGCGTGACCATAACCATATCCCCCTTTAATATAGTTGTTCCTCATTTCAGCAATTTGATTTTGATCTGCTAATAAGCTATATAACT
>JBBIUW010000149.1:0-6543 GCA_037440045.1 Sphingobacteriaceae bacterium | reverse complement strand
AATCTTCTCACCGCAACAGCTAGAGATGGAACTAAAGTAGCTAAAGCATAAATAAAATAAAGAATTCCAAGTATCATTGAAACAACTCCAAGATCAGCTACAGCACATATACCAATTAAAATTTGAAGTCCAAATAAAATGATGAAATTCATTAAAGTATAATACCAATACTCACTTCTTCTTGCGCGTCCATTAAAATTTGCATAATCTTTTGTAAGTGCCTTTTTCCAATAGTCTAACATATATTTATTTTTTAAGGGTTAAGTTATAAAGATATAAAAAAAAATGATTTTACAAAAACCCGCTGCTTTTTAATTCGAGATATTTATTGATGGTTTTGGTAGACAAATTTTCTGGTGCAGATTTAATGGCGTGAATACCGTGCATGCGTAACTCTTTAATAATCTGTGATTTTTCGAGTGAATTCTTTTTAGCCATGGTTTTCTGATAAATCTCTAATACCGATTTGGCAGGTGTTTTAGAGTACGAATCTAATTCGGTGTTCTCAAAAAACACAACAATTAACGCATGATATTTATTAATCATTTTCAAAATTTTTATATTTCTTTCTAAGGCGTACACACTATCAAAATTTGTATATAAAAATATTAAACTACGATTACTAATTGTTTTTCGGATAGAGGAATAAAGTGCTTCATAATTAGCTTCAGAGTAATCATATTTTTCTTTATACAAAGCATACATGATTTTTTTGAGATGAAGCCCTCCCCTATCTGCTTTTAAGGTTGTATCTACTTTTTTTGAAAATGCAATTAAACCCGCCTTATCTTGCTTCTTTAAAACAATATTAGAAAAGGCTAAAGTAGAATTAATGGCATAATCCACCAATGTTAAACCATTAAATGGCATTTTCATGATTCTGCTTTTATCAATAATAGAATACACTTGCTGAGAACGCTCATCCTCGTAATGGTTTACCATTAGTTTATTTAATGTACTCGTAGCCTTCCAGTTGATATTTCTGGTATCATCTCCATCAACATAGTATTTTATCTGATCAAACTCATAACTACGTCCAATCTTTTTATTGGTTTTATCACCTTGTGTAAATGAAGGATGCTTTAATGACGCTAATTCTTCTTTCTTCATTAAAATAACCGATGGATAAACAGCCACATTTTTTTCGGCAGCAGTGGTTTCCTTTTTCAAAGCCAATCCAAATTTTGTGCTTACAAACACATGAATGTCTCCAAAAGCATACTCTCCTCTGATTTTCGGACACATATCATACGTTACAACTTCTGTTTGGTTTTCAGTAATATGAACTCCTATCGAAAAATCTCTCTCATTAAATTGATAAGGGATTTCATCAATGATTTTTAAAAAGAGTTTTCTATTAGAATTGTTTTTTAAAGTTAGCTTCACCTTGTTAGGGTCTCCTAAAGAAAACACAGCATTTAACTCTCGCTGAATACTGATATGTGTACTTTTAAATAAAATAAAAATATCTACACACAATAAGCCAATACCTATTATCAATAAGACAACGGCTAAAAAATAAATAGGGTTAAAAATATAGGAGAGAAAAAACAAGAAGATAACCACTCCTAAAAAATAGAAAACACGATCAGTTAAATATAAACGTTTAAAAAGGGTCATTATCTAGGCACCTCAATATTTTGAATAATTTCTTTGATAATATGTTCGGCAGTTACTCCTTCCATTTCTTTTTCAGGTGATAAAATAATTCGGTGATTTAATACTGGATAACATACTGTTTGAATATCATCAGGCGATACAAAATCTCTACCATTAATAGCAGCCATCGCTTTAGCAGTTTTCATAATTGCCATAGATGCTCTTGGCGAAGCTCCCATGTATAAATTACCATTGTTTCGGGTTTGATATACTATCGTAGCAATGTAATTTAATAACTCATCTTTAATGTGTATTTTCTCAATAATTCGTAAACACTTTTCAATATCCTGAGGTGCCATCACGTGATTAATCTTTTGTGTTTCCTTTTGATTGAAATCATTTTGAAAACGTTTTAAGATATCAATTTCATTTTTTAAATCTGGGTAATTTACTTTTATCTTAAATAAAAATCGGTCCAATTGTGCTTCAGGCAATTTATAGGTTCCTTCTTGGTCAATAGGGTTTTGAGTAGCGATCACAAAAAATGGTTCGCCTAAATCATGAGAAACGCCATCAACCGTTACTTGCTTTTCTTCCATCGCTTCAAACAAAGCAGCTTGAGTTTTTGCGGGAGAACGGTTAATCTCATCAATTAAAATTAAGTTAGAAAAAATAGGTCCCTTTTTAAACGTGAATTCAGATTTTTGTAAGTTAAACACTGTTACGCCTATTAAATCCGACGGCATTAAATCGGGGGTGAACTGAATACGTCTGAAATCAATATGAAAACATTGAGATATTAATTTAGCTATTAATGTTTTGGCTACACCTGGTGCCCCTTCCATTAACACATGCCCACCTGTAAACATACCAGCTAGCAATAATTTGATAACGTCATCATGACCAACAATTACCTTTTGAAGTTCGTTTTTAGTTTTATCAAAAATAGTTTTAATAAAATCTACCTCTTTATTAATGGCAAAATCATTTAATACATCATTACTATCACCAGATGTATTTAAACTATTTTGATTATTTGCTTGATTGGCGTTTAAACCAATTTCATCATTATTATTTAAGTTGTTTTCCATACTATTTTTTTATGTTGTTGAAGTTTTCGAGTGCTTTATATAATGCTATTAATTCTTTAGTGGTGGCATTTACATTATGCCTTACATCACTAAACAAGTCAAACAGTTCTGTAACTGTATCTTTTTTAATTTCTGCTCTATGCGAAATTTGCTCTATTAAATCTTTTTTGTCTAACGACGTTACAATATGATAGCGAGCTCTCATATCGGCCAAAAATATATGATACAACTCATTCCCAATATTGTGATGTTGTTTTTTTTGAAAATACAAAGAGCCTATAGCTTTAGCATATTCAATAGACGTGTTTTTATTCTTATATATAACTGGAATAATACGTTGTTCTCTTTTAGATCTGAATAAAATAAAGATGAGTATACTAATTAAAAAAACATACCATGCTGTTTTTAATGTATAATGCGAAAACAAAAATTTAAGTGGATTAGTTTCAGAGGAACTGTTGCCATCTTCGTTTACAAACTGATACTCGTTCCATATAATTGGCCCATTATTTAAATATGAAAATATGTTGTTTACATTTTTAAAACCACTTTTTTGAATCATGTTGTAATTAGCAAACATCATTGGTGTTGAGTGTATAATAAAAGCCCCCTTACCATACGATATATAAAAACAGTTAACTATAGTATCATTGAAATAAGAAATAGGTTTAATAGTAGAATCTGTAAATGTGCTATTGAAATAATTTGGATAATAGCCCGACCAGTTTCTTGGTGTTGGTTTCTTTAAATATTGGTGTTGTATGCGAATTTTTTGAGGGTATGGTACTTTAGAATCTGCATAACTTATATCAATAAATTTATTTTCATACTCATCATACCCGTATATAGTACCAGCAGAAGGAAGAATTCTTTCCAATAAATAAGTTGGGGCATCATCTGTTGAAATTAAGGCCTTATTACCAACCTTAATATAATCTAAAAGGTAATTAATGTTTACAGAATCAAATTCAATATAGGTATCAATGGCTATTAAATTCGTATTAGTTTTAGTATTATCTAATTCTTCAAATGCATAATTGCTAACCGAACTAATCGTATGATGTTGCTCTTTCATCACATCATAAAAATATTTTAATCCATAAGGTTGATTACTTTTTTTTGAATAATCAGGCTCCCATTTATACTTTGGGGTATGATCTTTCACAAAGTATACAAATACAGTAACACCAATGGCAATTAATGCAAGCAGAACTAATGTTATAATGTTTTTACTCATTACCCTACTTGCGTTTTAAATGATTCATAAGATGGCTGCAAGCGATTGAATTGAGCTTCGGATAACTCATGCTCACCATACCATATGGTTTCAAACGGTACAACAATTTCTTTAAACTTTGAAGCAATACTTTGGTCTTTTATTTCATGATAATATTCCCAATTAGTTTTTTCTTTGGTCCACGAAATTTTACCTTGTACCGAAAGCATTTTAATGATAATTAAAAAGTTAACCCTCAGTGCCAATCGATAATCTTTATTTGCTAATGCATCATTAAATATCTTATTCAGATCTATTTCTAAAATTTTTTCTTCAACTTCAGATAAGGTATAAACTCTTTCTGTAGTAACATCAATAGCTGGCGAAGAATTTATGTTCTGTAAAATTTTTACTATCACAAATAATATAACACCAGCAACAATAATATAAAATACATACTTAAACCCTCCTAAATCCATAGAGGGTAATTTTGTAGCTGCTTTTTGATCTGATTTAGTTTCTTTGGAATCAAAATCTGTAAACGTTTCAGTATAATCTTTGTCTTTTACAACTTTGTTCCAGTCTGCTTCATTAATTTTCAGGCAAGAGTCTTGCGATTCAGCAAAACCATTAGTAAGTGCTAACAAGCAAAGAAATAGATATATAACACGCATAATCATTTGGATGCTTTTATTTGACTTATTCTTGAAATTAAATTTTGAGCTGTATTAATTTCTTTTAATGTGTAAAAAAGAATTGAGTTGAATATAGAGTTGAAAGCTAAATAAAACAGAAAACTAATAGAAATTTGAAAAACAGAAAGACTCATTTTAATAGTTTCTGTTACATTTTCATCATTAGTTAACATCCAAATTAGTGCATTTTCTATTAGTAAAAATTTTGTAGCCGAAGCTATGGCAATAAATAATATCCATGATATGATAAAACTAAAAAAAGCTCCAAGTATAAAATAACTCCATTGTTTGTTTAATAAGCTACCCATTAAATTAATGCCCTTTAAAAAAGAAACATTTTGATTAATTACAATAGTTGAAATCATACTAAATAATGGCAATAACATAAAAGCAAAAAGCTTAAAACCATCTTCGGCAATAAACATAAAGCCCACAAAAACAAGATTAAATATGATTACACTGTACAATAAATTTTGCTTTTGAAAATCTGCATGTTCTGTATTTAAATTTTTTCTTAGGAATAAAAGAAACTTATACTCAGCAAAAACAAAACACACAAAACTTATCACTGCCAATAAAGGGTAAGCAGCATAGTTAAAAAAATCAAGAGGGGTTAACCATTGTACATCAACATTTGAAAAAAGATTCAAAGAATCAACAGAAACAATAAAAGCCAAAGGGGCAGATAAGACAGCCATTAAACCTGCAAAAAAACTAAAATTTTTAAGAAACACTCTAAACGATTGCTTCATTAATTCTCCACGACTTAATATTTCGTTAATACTAAAACTCTTGTGATTTTTAAATACTGGTTGAATCTCAATAAGCTCATCCAAGTTAGAAGTATTTTTAGCAACTCTACGAGGGTACCAGAAAAAATAAATCAGTACAAACGTCAGTGATAATAAAATAAATGAAAACCTAATAACATCAGGAATATGAGTATGCCTGGTTAAAAATCCCTCAATAAAAGCTGCTAGTAACGTAATTGGAACAACACCAACAATGATTTTTAAACCGTTCATTCCACTTGATTTAAGTGCTTGAAACCTAGAGTAAGTGCCTGGAAAAAGTAATCCTTTACCTAATGTTAAGCCGGCACCACCACTTAATATAATAGCTGATATTTCGAGAGTACCATGTGTCCAAATTGCCAAAAAGGATTCCCAAAATAAACCTTTAGAAATAAAATAATATTGAAATACTCCAACCATTACTCCATTTACTACCATAATAAATAAGGAGCCAATGGCCATAAATATCCCAGAAAAAAAGGTAATAAAATCTATACGAACATTATTGACAAAAATGGGCAAAAACGTTTCTAACTCACCACTTGATTTATATACGGCCATTGGATCACCCTTAGCAATATTTTCGTTAGTCATGTCTATATAGCCAGAACTTAAAATACCTCTGCAAAAAGAAGGGTCGTATCTGCTAGTAATAACGCCTAATATAAAACAGCTTACAAATACAATAAATGAAATCAACATGCTTCTTCTGGAAACATACATTACTAAAGGCAAATCTGTTTTCCAAAAATTCACAAACGATTTTAAATAATTGTTTTTTGCTTTATTAATGTCGTTAAATAAAAATTTAGCAATTTCATTTAAATAAATTTTTACAGAACGGTTTTTATAAAAAGTACGTGCATACGATAAATCATCTGTAACTTGAATAAAAAGCTTACTGGCATCTGAAGGACTAACATCAGCATTAGTGAGGTTTTTTTCAACCTCCATCCACTTTTTCTTATTTTGATTAATAAAATCAGATTCCTTCATATCTGCTCAATTCTTAAAAATCCAAATTAATCAAAAAATTGATATTTTTATTATTTCTTCATTTTTTAAAAAAATTTCAGGAATAAATTTTAATAATTTTCCGTTTTTTTTTAATGTTTCTAAACAAATTTTTTCAGTAATAAAATTTTGTG